>NZ_JBALNX010000010.1:34397-38853 GCF_036962035.1 Bacillus sp. JJ1773 | reverse complement strand
ACGGGCGCTCCGAAACGCGTGCTATGAACATTTATGGTAAGTGTTTTTCGCATAAGTTTATCAAATTCTGTTCCGTAAGCCTTTTATTGCCCCATCCTGATATATAGATTTTCATAATTTCTCATAATAAGAATACTTACCATGCCCCAGCTGATTAAAGTTTTGCGTGAGCAGCTTTCTCATGGTTATCTTAGACTCGATAACCTTAAACCATTCCAGCATGTCATTTGTAGTAATTTTTCGATCTGGAAAAAGAAATGCAAATTCCTCTACGTTGCGAAGTACTGCTGCAGGTAGTCCTTCCTTATGTCCACATTCTTTACAGACCACTCTGTTCATTTTCACCTCAACATTAAATGAACGGCAGCAAACACAGGTTACTCCTTTTTTCAACTGGTCATAACTATAATCAAGTAAACGCATATATGGTGATTTCTCAATATGGAGAGATGTTAATCGTTTTGCGAGACTTAAGTGACTTTCTTTGTATTTTTTAGTGTTTTTGCTTAATTGTGTTATTAAGCGATTAAGCTGTGTAGGAAAAATAATAGGAAGGTCCATTGGTGCGTGGTATAAATAAAAGTCGGGGTAAATGAAAACAAGATTTGTTTCGATGGGGACATTGAGTCCAAGTTCCTGAAGCAACCTCCGGAGAAGGGATTCACACCGACTTAACTGGTCCAATGGATTCCTTATTTCCACTTTCGAGAAGGTATACCACCTGCCATCCTTTAGAAAATAATCACCCTCGTAATTTTTAACTTCAAAAACAAATATTTTTTCAGAAGATATTAGCAATGTATCTATTTGAAAAACGGTATGATTATATTCGAGCATTAATCCATTTATTATTAGCCAATTAATAGCAAGGGGATTAATTAAAGCGTCAAACATTAGCTCTCCCTGATACCCCTTCTCAAGGCTCAAATAATAATTCTGATCCTTCTCCGATAAATTCGTTCGAACATTTAAATATCGAAAAAGCTTTAATTCTTCAGGCTCAGTGCGAGATTTAATAATCATTTTCCACATCCCATATTAATTTTCTTTGTATTAGCGCTACATCAATGGATAAATAATCATGAGTAAAAAAATTAATCTAACTAGAAGTTTAATAGAGATGAAAAAAGCGGGAATAAACGGAGAGGTATCTTGTCACCATTTTAATTCTAATTATTAAATTGTCAAGACTTACCATGATCACAATTTCCCAAAAAACATGAGCAGACAAATTGCCTGCTCACGCTATTTGGATCGCATTTTGATTTCATATTCTTCAAGCGTTGATATTCGTTCTAGCATAGTCGGATGACCATAACGGAATACTTTCACTAAAAGCGGAGGATTCACCTGACTTTTTCCAGCACGGGTTAATTCCTGAAAGGTTGAAATTGCCTCATCTGTGTCTTTTGTCAACTCAATTGCATATTGATCCGCACGTGACTCTTGATAGCGGGATACAAAATTTGAAAGCGGGCTTGAAATAAACAGCAGCATGGAAAGAATCATTAAGAAAAGCGGCAAGGAGCGAATATCATTGACTGCTGGAATCTTCAACGCTTCCCCCCACCTGCTAATCGCATACTCCATCAATCTTGCTGCTAAATATAATCCGATTAAAGATAAAAGTAGATACCCGGCTATTCCGAAATAAATATGCTTTTCAACATAATGCCCCATTTCATGTGCCATAATAAATAGAATTTGGCCTTCAGTTAACCGATCCAAAGTCGTATCCCAAAGAACAATTCTTGAGTTTGTCCCAATTCCATTCACATACGCGTTAAGTGCATTCGTTTTTTCAGACATATTGACTTCGAATACATGCTCGGCAGGTATTTGAGCTTGATCGGCTAGTTCTAGAATTTTCGCTTCCAGCTCTTTATTTTTCAATGGATAAAAGTCATTATAAAGCGGATCAATAACAACAGGCTGCAAAAACATCATAAATAATGTAAATGGTATCGAAAGCAGCCATGCATAGAGCCACCATCTTTTTCGGCTTTTATTAATCAGCCAATAGAGAACCGAAACAATAATAATCATCGTCCCATAATTGATCCAGAAGTCAATAAGCTCATCCTTCATCCAGCCGCTAAAGGATTGCGTGGAAATATTATAGCTTTTAGAAAAAGAATAACTAATATAACTTAGTGGCATTGTCGCGATAAAAGCAAAAAAGGATAGCCAAATTAAATAAATGGCATTTTGAAAAAACTTAATTTTTGCTGTCTGCTCTGCCCACTTTTTAAATGTCTTTGAAAAACCAAGCAGCAAAATAAAAAGATAAAAAAGCCACTCAAATGGTGTAGACAAGAAAAATAATAAATTCCTTATCTTAGAATACTCCTCACTAAGCATAAGCTCTCTTCCATTTAGAAAGGTAGCTGGATCTGCCCTCGTCCCCTGATACTCGAAGGTCAAGCTTGTATCGGCAAAATAAAATAAATACCAATAAAAGAAAAGTCCATATAGGCAATAGGATATAACCCCATATAGTCCAATTTTTCTTGCCATCTCTCTCCCCCCTCTTGTACAACCCTTCAATGTAAGTTTAGTATAAAAATCAATATTTAGAACAAATTCTTAATACTTGCTATAGGCTTAAGCCTTTGTATAGCTTGTACATTTTCCATAAGAAAAAATCGAAAAAACCGATTCTATTTTGAACCGGCTTCCGATCATCACATAATAAAAGAATAGATTGATAAAACAACAATCGAACTTAAAACAACAAAAATAACATTTGCCCCAAGATACGCGACAAAAAAGGCAGCTGCTGCTCCTAATATCCCAAACCATACATCTTCATTAATAAAGAAAACTCCCGGAAAAACAAGTGCCCCTAGAGTAGCAGCAGGAACATTTTTAAGAACACCCTGCAGAAACACTGGCAATTCCTTCCCTTTAAAGAGTAAAAACGGAAGCATTCTAGGGATATAAGTAACAACCCCCATACCGATAATCATCCAAACAATATGACTACTCATCCCCTTTCCCCCTCTGCTTTTTCTTTACTCCTTCTATTAGCTCAATGATAACTGCTGATAAAAGTGTTGCAGCAACAATTGCCCAACCAGTTGAAAGTGCGTTGGTTATGGAGAAAATCGTATTAAAGCAGGCAGCTAAGGCTGCTAGGAACACTACTTTCACACTTTTTTTCATAGAAGGTACTAATAATCCAATAAACATCGCATAAAGAGCAATCGTCATGCTTTCCTGCAGTGTCTGGGGAAGGCTAGCCCCGAGTAAAAACCCAAACCCAGTTCCGGCAGCCCAACTCAAATAACCGATTAAATTAAGCCCAAGCATATATCCTGTAGTTACTGTTCCTTCCTTCATAGCCGCTACAGAAAAGGACTCATCCGTAATCCCAAACGAGTAAATAGCTTTGTTGACAAAATAATCTTCTTCACATTTTTCATTTAATGCTGATGACATTAAGAAATGTCGAATATTCACAATGAATGTTGTTAGAATGATTTCAAATACTCCTGTACCTAGCGTCAACAGGCTAAGGGATATATATTGGGAAGCACCTGCAAATACGACTAAACTCATTAAAAGCGTTTCACCAAATGTTAGTCCAGTTGTTTTTGCCAGCAGTCCAAAGGTTAATGCAACTGGGATGTATCCAATTGCAATGCTAATTCCTGATTGAAATCCTTTCCTTAACTCTGACTGTGTTTTGTTTAATGCAAGTTCAGCCATTAGCTGCACCACCTTTTTTTTGAAAAAATCTGAAAGACATATGCTTAAAAATACACTATAATAGACATAATATATACTATAGCATCCAATAATTATAATATATTATACATACGAACGTTATAGTACACAATAGATTTGGAGGACAAAATGGAAAATATTCAAAAAAATATAGGAGAAAATCTAAGAAGTATTCGTAAAAAAAGAGGACTAAGCCTTGATGTCACTTCAGAATTAACAGGGGTAAGCAAGGCTATGCTTGGTCAAATCGAACGTGGAGAATCTAATCCAACCGTTACAACATTGTGGAAAATTGCCAGCGGACTCCAAGTCTCCTTCTCCTCTCTAATTAAAGACGAACCCTCAGATTTATTATTTGTAGACTATAAATCCATTTCCCCCATCGTAGAGAGCAATGGAGAATATCGAGTGTACCCCATTTTTCCATTTGATCCTAGAAAAAAATTCGAAATCTTTATTGTAGAAATGGATCCAGGCTGCCAGCATCTTTCAGAGAAGCATAATGATGGTGTAGAAGAATATATCACTGTTCTAAAAGGTGAACTTGAAATTCAAATTGGTGAGCATTGCAGACAAGTATCCCCTGGAAATTCAATTAGATTCCTAGCCAATAAAAATCATACCTATAAAAATATTGGTACAGATTTAGTCGAATACCAAGCTGTCATGTATTATTTATAAAGTGAAACTTCAATCAGTGGGGGGATTCCTTCATCCCCCACTGATT
>NZ_JBALNX010000010.1:0-34380 GCF_036962035.1 Bacillus sp. JJ1773 | reverse complement strand
TTCTTAGTCTGTGTTCCTACAATCGGGCCTTTACGGGCTGTTGCCCCCACTTAGAATTTCTTTGTTTTACGCAACTTCTTGAAGTGGGGGACTTACAGCCCGTTAATCTGCGATAACTAATTTTTAAAGGCATATCACTTGAGGTGATATGCCCTTTTCAATTTATCCAATTTATCTATTAGATTAGTACAGCGCGATCACTGCTCATTTTCTCCCCACGTATCCGCTGGAATTCTTCCAATAGCTTATCAACCGTTAATTTCTGCTTTTGCTCTTCGGTTGTTTCAAAAATAATTTGTCCTTTATCCATCATAATAAGCCTGTTTCCTAGATCTAAAGCCTGCTGCATATTATGAGTAACCATCAAAGTTGTCAGTTTATACTTTTCGACAATTTCCTTTGTCAGATTGGTGATGAGCTCTGCACGTGAAGGATCAAGGGCTGCAGTATGTTCATCCAGCAACAGGATTTTCGGTTCGGTGAAAGTCGCCATTAACAGTGACAATGCCTGCCTCTCCCCTCCTGACAATAGACCAACCTTTGCCTGAAGACGATTCTCTAAACCAAGATGTAGTGTCTCAAGCTTTTCCTTAAAAAATTCCCGGCGTGCTTTTGTAACTCCTCTTTTCAAACCACGCGTGCCCGTTCTTGAATACGCAATGGAAAGATTTTCTTCAATCGTCATTGCTGGGGCAGTCCCCGCCATCGGATCTTGAAATACACGGCCGATGAGCTTCGACCGTTTGAACTCCTTCACAGCTGTAACGTCTTTGCCATCGATGACTACCTGGCCCACATCTGGAATTAATTTACCCGAGATAAGATTCATTAATGTTGATTTTCCCGCCCCATTGCTGCCGATTACAGTCATAAAATCACCGGGTTTTAAATGCAGGTTCATATGCTGTAAAGCAATTTTCTCATCAGGTGTACCTTCATTAAAAACTTTATGAATTTGATTTAATTGCAGCAAGTTGCTCACCACTCTCATTCGCTTTTTGTAAAACTTGAGTCTTTTTCCGTTTTTTGCGCTGCTTTTCACGTTGCATATCGATGATCTTCGGCAGAATAAGAGCACAAATAACGATAAAGGCAGTTATCAGCTTCATATCACCTGTTTCGAGAAATTCAACCCTTAGTGCTAATGTGACAATGATTCTGTATAAAATAGCGCCTCCAATTACAGCAAGGGTTGCTCTTACAATCGTTTTTGCCCCAAAAATCGCTTCCCCGATAATAACGGATGCAAGCCCAATGACAATCATCCCGATTCCCATTCCAACATCACTAAACCCGTTGTACTGGGCAACAAGCGCACCGGATAAAGCGACAAGCGCATTAGAAATTCCAAGTCCAACAATTTTTAATAAATCTGTGTCCGCTGAAAAACTGCGGATCATTGTTTCATTATTTCCTGTTGCACGGATCGCTAAGCCAAAATCTGTTTTTAAGAATAAATCTATCAATACCTTTACAACAAAAGCCAATATGATCATAAGGAAGAGAATTCCCCATGTTTTTGGAACGAAGCCTGTGGCAGAAAAGATTGCCTGAATTCCATTATCCAGCCCAAGCCCTTGCCAGAATGCTGTTAATTTTGTGATCACTGTTTCTTCTGATAAAAGCGGGACATTTGACTTGCCCATTATTCTCAAGTTTATTGAGTACAATGCAATCATCATAAGAATCCCTGATAGCAGAGGATTAATTTTTCCCTTCGTATGAAGTAATCCAGTGATACAGCCGGCTGCAAATCCGCAAATTAGAGCTATAAGCGTTGCTAAGAATGGATTCGTCCCTCCAACTATAAGGACTGCAGCCACCGCGGCACCCGTCACGAAGCTCCCATCCACTGTTAGATCAGGAAAATCTAGTATTCTGAATGATAAATAGACTCCTAATGCCATTAATGCATAGATTGCACCTGCTTCTATTGATCCAAAGATGGCTGTCGACATATAAATCTTCCTTTCTTACTGCTGAAAAGCCTAGTTTTTATAATTAACGAATATTATTCGCCTTCGTAGAACTCACCAATTTTTTCCCACTCTTGCTTGATTTCAACACCTTGTTCTTCAGCTGCTTTTTTATTAATAACAAGCTTTAAGCTGCTTGGCAATTCAACTGGAAGCTCAGATGCCTTTTTATTGCCTTTTAAAATTTCCACAGCCATTTTACCAGTTTGGTAGCCTAGGTCAAAATAATTAAAACCACTCGCTGCAACGGCACCGCGCTTCATGGAGTCAAGCTCACCTACAAACAAAGGAACTTTCTTTTCGTTTGCTACAGAAATAACTGATTCTAAAGCAGACACAACTGTATTATCAGTTGGAACATAAATTGCGTCTACTCGTCCAATTAATGATTCAGCAGCCTGCTTTACTTCAGCAGAAGTTGAAACAGTCGCTTCCACCACTTTAGCACCTTTCTGCTCTGCAAGCTCTCTTACAGCATCTGCTTGCACTTCAGAATTTTGCTCACCTGAATTAAAAATAACACCGATATTTTTAGCGCCAATTTCTTCCGTAATAAAGTTAATCGTTTTGGCTGTTCCATCTGGATGGTTGTCGGTAGTACCAGTAATATTGTCACCTGGTTTATCCAGCGCTTCGACTAAGCCAGCCCCAACTGGGTCCGTAACAGAAGTGAAAAGAATTGGAATATCCTTTGTAGCATTTAAAGCACTCACTGCACTTGGTGTTGCATTCGCAAAGATTAAATCGACTTTATCACCAACAAAGTTGTTAGCAATCGTCAATGTATTGTTCATATCTGCTTGGGCATTTTGAATAAGGAATTCTACATTGTCCCCGTCTTTGAACCCTTCATCCTCTAATGCTTTCTTAAATCCTTCTGTTGCAGCATCAAGGGAAGGGTGCTCTGCAAATTGGGAAATTCCAATCTTATATGTTTTCTCTGCTTCATTATTCGAGCCGTTACCTTCATCAGCTGTTTTATCGCTTCCACATCCGCTTAGCAATGCAACACCTACTAAACTAGCAGCGGCCATTAATTTCATTTTCTTGAACATTATTTGTTCCCCCTTTGAATACTTTTGCGCTTTTTCGCTTTTGTGCTTTTTCGCTTTTATTCACTAAATTATAATGCCAAAAAGAGTGATAATTCAAGTCTTTTTTACTATTTCAAAAAATTATTTAAATTTAGAATATAAGATTGTCAATATCTGAGAAAAGTAAAAACACAGCACTGGGGCTGTGTCCTTATCTGCCTTTGAAATTTGGCTTTCTTTTTTCTGCAAAAGCTGTAAGTGCTTCGACTCGATCCTCTGTTGGAATAATGACCTCGTATGCTTTCCTTTCAATTTGCAATCCGGTCTGTAAATCTCCATTCATCCCCTGTTTTATTGCAAATTTAGCCTGTTGAAGAGCAAGAGGACCATTGGCTAGCATTTGATTTGCTAATTCAAAACACGCATTTAGAAGATTATCTCTATCGACCACTCTATTCAATAAGCCATATTCCAATGCTTCCTCTGAGCTCAAACGTTTGGCCGTCAAAATTAATTCCATCGCTTTTGCCTGGCCAATTAGCCTTGGTAATCTTTGAGTACCACCAGCACCTGGAATAATCGCTAAACTAGTTTCAGTCAGTCCCATAGTTGTTCCTGAAACGGCAATCCTAAAATCACATGATAGCGCAAGTTCCATTCCCCCGCCAAAGGCAAATCCATTTATGGCTGCAATGGTTGGCTGGGGCAGCTGGTCAATTAGCGAAAAGACTTCACCGATTTTATAAATATTTCGGCGAACTTCCACATCAGACAATGTCTTTCGCTCTTTTAAATCAGCCCCTACGCTAAAAGCCTTCTCACCTGAACCAGTAAATATAACAACCCTGACATCTGAATTTATCCGTATGGACTCAACAGCCTCTTGCAGCTCCAATAACGTATCATAATTAAAAGCATTCAATGCCTCTGAACGATTTATCGTTACAACTGCAATATGCTCCTTCATCTCAACAATAATCGAATTCATATGACTCCCCCTCGTATAAAATGACTACCTATTCAATTCGATAAATTCCGTTAAAACCCTTTCGGTACATAAAAATAGACAGACAATTAATGTCTGCCTAATATGTTTTAATAAAAATTTTCCAAATACATTAAATTGAGAGGAAATATTGTATTCGATTGAATTAAAAATATTATTAATAGAAGAAAGAGAAAAGGTTTACTCTTCCAAATTATTTAATATACTCATTACTAACTAACAAATCAGTAATCTGTTCAGTAGGAATAACAAATTCCACAACTCCCATATATCCCGGAGCAACCTCATATTTGTCAAAGGAAATAACTAATTTCCCTTCATTATTAATATAGAAATTCTGATCCTTTTTAATGGATTCAAATAATTCAACAAGATCTTCATCTTTGAGTCCAGAATCAGAAACCCAGTATACTTTTTCTAAATTAGTATCCTTCATTTGTGCCCTCATCTGCTCTTTAATATTTTCACTAATTCTTTCTATATATCCATTATCTTTAAAAAGTATTGGCAAGCTTAACAGAATTTTATTTTTCTTATCAATTGTATCGTACTTCATCACAGTCGAAGATGAACCAACTGTATTGACTACATATCTTGCAATCGATAGAATCTGATCATTGTCCGTTTTTACTTCATAGCCGCTGTCGACCCCAAGATGGCCGCCGCCATTTTTCTCTAAATCTTCTACGTCAGCAGTGAATTGCTCATAAAGTTCCTTTCCTTCTTGTAAATATTTATCATTGAGGCTTTGAGCTAAAACCCCATTTTCCGCATCTGTTACTGCTGGCACTTTTATGTCTGCCTGATATTTATCTTTATCAACTTTAAACTCTGTAAAGGTTAGAACTTTAATAATATTTCCAACTACGGGTAACTCTGATAAAGTGCTAGCCATAGCTGGACTTATATTTAATCCTCCTATAAAAAGTATAGCTGCCGCCGCTGTTCCAACAATCCATTTTAAACCACTTTTAGTTTTTTTCTTCCCATTTTTTAATGCCCTTTCCACAACGAAATCTAATTCATCGGGTATTGGTATATTTTTATATTCCTTTTTCAGCTGTTCAAATTTTTTGTCCATTCTATTTTGCCCCCTCGTTGACATCGTCCTGCATTTCAATGCGTAATAATTTCAAAGCTTTATACAATCGTGTTTTTATCGTATTGATATTTTCATTAAGGACATCAGCAACTTCATCGATTTTTAAATCCTCAAAATATCGTAAAATAATAATACTTTTATACTCTGGTGGTAATTGATCTAATGCCCTTTCTAAATCAATATTATCGTAATGGTCTTCTTTTCCCGGACTAAAGGTCTCCATCATTTCATCATCCACAATACTAACTCTCTTATGCTTTCTAAGAAAATCTAAAGAAGTATTTACAACAATTCTGTAAAACCAGCTCTTCAGCATGCTAAAATCTTGAAGCGAATTTATTGACCTCATAGCTTTATGAATGGAATCCTGTACAATATCTAAAGCATCCTCGGAATTTTTCACATAGCTGTAAGCAAGCCTGTATAAGTTTTCTTTATTCTCCCTTACAAATTCAGTAAATAAATCATCGTAATTAAATTTTGTTTTCCTCATTTCGCAAAAAGGCTCCTTTATTGCAAATAATTTGTATACATTAATAAGACGCGTTAGATATTGTAAAAAGTTTTTATATTTTGATATTATTCCGGTGAAGTCATTTTTCTATTTCTGAACCTATTATGTCCGTCATCATCCCACAACTCATCCAAAAACACTTACATTGATCCCCCTATGTCAGGATTTTTCTACTTTTCTTTCTAAACACGCACATTGGGCACTCCTATGTTAAGTTTTTTCTATTTCTCCCACTAAAATGAGCATTTAACCAGTATAAAAACCCAATTTTGTCCTTCATTGAATTTTCCCCATTAAAAAGAGCGTTTCCCGTCAGAAACGCTCGCACCAACCTAGTAAATTAAGTTTAGAAAATCCTCTTTCGTAATATTCCCGAAATAATACTTCACATCAATGTCCTCGATTGCCTTTTCAATGGCGGATCTTTCATAGCGCAATCCGGTTAGCCTTTCTTCAAGCTCCGCTACATCGCCTACTCCGAAGAAGTCGCCAAATATTTTACAATGCTGAATCGTTCCTCCCTCAACCTCTAGACGGATATCTATTTGTCCAACTGGGAACCGATGAGAATGCTGCAAATTGAATTTAGGAGATTTGCCATAATTCCAATCCCAGTTTTGATATCTCTCTTTAGACAGCTGGTGAATTTTTTCCCAATCTTCATCGGTAAGCTTGTACTCTTCGATTTTTTCCCCACCAAAAATATTTTGAAGCAGAAGCAATCGAAATTCCTCAATCGTCATTTTCTCTGATAAAAACTCGGAAATATTTGCTACACGGCTGCGAATGGATTTAATTCCTTTCGACTCAATCTTATCCTTTTTCACCTTTAATGCTGAGACAACGCTATCAATTTCGGAATCAAACAGAAGGGTGCCATGGCTGAACATTTTTCCTTTAGTTGAAAATTGAGCATTCCCGGAAATTTTTCTTCCTTCTGCTGTTAAATCATTACGTCCACTCAATTCAGCATTTACCCCTAATTTTTGAAGGGCATGAACAACAGGCTCAGTGAATTTACGGAAATTATGGAAGCTTTCCCCATCATCCTTTGTTATAAAGCTGAAGTTTAAATTCCCTAAGTCATGGTATACAGCGCCTCCACCTGATAAACGGCGGACAACATGAATACCATTGCCTTCTACGTATTCCGTATTAATTTCTTCTATAGTATTTTGGTTTTTTCCAATAATGATAGATGGCTCATTTATGTAAAATAGCAAATAGGTTTCATTAATATCTAAGTTTTTAAGTGCATATTCCTCAATGGCGAGATTAATTCTTGGATCTGTTATTCCTTTGTTATCGATAAATAACATTTGTTCCACTCCTTTATAAGGTTAACGACCATTGCAAAGAAGCTAGTGAAATTGGACCATTATATCGTGTCGCTGCTTCTTCCTTTAATTGTTCCAAGTTTCCGTAATGAGGCAAATGTGTAAGTAACAGTTGACGGGCATTGGCATCACTAGCTAATTTCCCTGCATCTAGGCTTGTCATATGTCCAGCGCTTTTTCCATTCTGATTTCCATAGAAATTGCATTCACACACGAGTAAATCAGCCCCATTTGTAAAGGGAACCAATTCTTCTTTAAATGATGTATCAGCTGTATAAACGATAGATTTCCCGCCAGCTTCAAATCTCATTGCAAAACAAGTAACAGGATGGTCTGTCAGTAAAAATTGTACCCTAAAAGGCCCAATTGTTAAAGCCTGATCAGGATCATAGGCTATCCCTTCAGTAATATTTTTATAGGTTAACTTTGAAAATTCAACTTCATCCTCCGAATGTCCGTAAATAGGAAGACACTCCATTTCCTTACCTAAGAAGCCTTGAATCAGTCTGGCATGCTGCAATACACCAATATCAGCTGTATGATCGGGATGATAGTGAGATATAATGACTCCATTTAGTTCCTCAGGCTGTAAAACACGTTGTAGCTGTGATAGTACAGCACTTCCGCAATCAATCAGCAAATGGAATCCATCATACTCGAGTAAATACCCCGAACTCGCTTCTCCTGCCTTTGGATAACCGCCCCAATGTCCAATAACTGTAAAATTCACATAAAAACCTCCTTAAAAACATATCGATTGATAATATTATACCTCAATGGGACCAAAATAAGGATTTTGGAACAACTATGCCACTTATATGGCCAAAGAACCAATTTTTCTTTTTTTGATTTTTGTATTGAAACAGTTATTGACATGTCACCTCTGTTATAATACAATGAAATCAAATAATCTTACTAATCCAAAAACTTAGGAGGCTCTCAAAATGATTCAAAACATCATCGAATTTTTTAGAAATTTACCGGCAAAGCAATGTGTTGAGTGTGGGAAGTCTATTGATGAGCAGCATGAATGCTATGGGAATAAATGTGATCATTGCCTAGGTGTTAAAGATATTTTATAACAGATTCATATAGTCATAGAAAAACCAGCCGTCTTGAAATGAACGGCTGGTTTTTCTCTTATTCCGCAATAACTGCAAAACGCTTCTTATACACAGTTGTAAAATATCCAATGGTTCCAGCGATAAAGATTACTATAAAGATTCCCAATATCGCCACATTATGCCACATAAAGCTAAAGTCTCCACTTGAAATAACTGCTTTATACCCAAATACTGTATAAGTCATTGGCAGTATTGCATTGAATGGCTGTAATAGATTTGGAATTAACTCAAGCGGAAATGTTCCAGCACTCGTTGTTAATTGCAAAATTAAAATGATAATCGCCATAAATCGTCCTGGATCTCCAAATACGGTAACAAAGAATTGAACTAACGTAATAAACGTTAAGCTTGAAATGATCGAAAATAGGATAAATAAAGGAACACTTTGAACCTCTATTTTTAAACCCGCAAGAATAATCACTGCAGCAAGTAAAGCCTGTAAAATACCAGCTCCCATTAAAATAAGAAACTTGCTTGTAAACCAGCTTATTCCGTTTCGCGGTACTCCGGCAGGTTCACGCATTGGAAACACTATCGATAATAATAACGCTCCAACGAATAGACCTAATGATAAGAAATATGGGGTAAAGCCTGTTCCATAGTTAGGAACTTTATTAATTTTTTCATTATCTACCTTCACTGGCCCAGCCATCATACTATACGTTTTATCATTGGCATGTACCGATGATGCTTGATCTGCCCCAGCTGCGAGTTTATCCGCTAATTCCTTTGAACCGTCATATAAGGAAGTATTTCCGTCAGCAAGTTTTCCAGCACCGTCCTTCAGCTTCCCGGTTCCATCCTGAATTGCCTTTGAACCATCCTGTAATTGGCCAAGTCCACCTGCTAATACTGTAGAACCGTTTGCTAATTGATCAGCGCCTGCTTTCGCATCGGCAAATTTTTGTCCAAAGGTATCCATGCCTGCTTGGAAGTCATTTTGCCCTTCCGAAATTTTTTTGACCCCAACATTAAGCTGTTGACTTCCTTGTGCCAGCTGGCTAACTCCTTGCTGCACCTGTTTCTGTCCTTCATTTAAAGCACTAATTTTATTAGCAAGCTCTGAACCGCCATTTGCCATTTGTCCAGCAGCTCCTGCAAGTTCAGCTGTTCCACTTTTTAACTGATTTAAAGCACCTTCCAATTGCAATCTCTGTGGTGAATTTTCCGGTAGCTGTCCGATTAGCACTTGTAGATTCTTTTGTAATTCTGTCATGCCGCCGCTTACCTTTTCTGCTTCGGATTGCCATTGCTGAAGGGAGGCTGATAATTTATTTGCCCCTGCACCAATCTGCTCAGTTCCCGAAACAATAGTCGGGAGCTTTTCATTCAGTTTATTTAATCCATCAGTTGCTTGAGAAATACCTGAGGCCATTTGTTCGTTGCCTGCCTTTAACTGATTAGACGCAGACTTTAGCTGGTTATGTCCTTCCTGTAATTGACCAAGTCCATCAGCAAGGGCTTTTGAGCCTGCTACTAATTCTTTTGAGCCATTATTTATTTTTCCAACACCATTATTAAATTCAATCGATTTTTCAGCTAATATTGAAAGATTATCATAAATTTTAGAAGACCCATCCTTCAGTTCAGCTGCGCCATCATTAATTTTTGTTGCACCTTCACTTGCCTTTTCCATTCCATTCGCAAGATCACTAACTTTATCAAACATCGTTTCCGCATATGTTTCAGTAATTTTCTCAGAAAGTGAGATTTTGATTTTTTCAACGGCTGTACCGCCGATTTGTGAAAATAGGAAATTATAGCTTTCATTTGGTACATAATGCAGCCTTAACTTTTCCGGATTTTCATCAAGAAGAGTTGTAGCATTTTCCGAGAAATCCTTTGGAATTTCAATTAGCATATAATATTTTTGATTTTTCAGGTCCTTATATGCATCCTCTTTTTCTACAAAATGGTAGTCAAAATCCTTGCTTTCTTTTAATTTATCAACAAGCTCTTTCCCGAGCTGCAAGCCTTTTCCATCATAGTCTGCCCCTTTATCCTCATTAACAACTGCGACTGGTAAATCTGCAAGCTTAGCATATGGATCCAAAAACGCCCATAAAAACATTCCGCTATATAATACAGGAATAAAAAGCACGGCAATGATCGGAATTAGAACCTTTTTATTTCGCACAATGCTTGATAATTCCTTTTTAAATAAATTACCCTTCAATTTCGTTGCCCCCTTAAATTTGTGACCATTTTATTCAACTGGTCAATCCCTTGCAAAAAATGAGGATTATCTATTTGATAATCCATCGAAAATATACTGTTCAAAAATTCTCGCAATATCTTCTTTCTCTAGTGGCTGATGACGCTTCTCCCAATCAAAGATCAAGGAAACATACAGCTTTAGCATAATAAAAGCAGTCAGTTCCGGATCACACGGTCGAATTTCTTCCTTTTCAATCGCATGTAAGATTTTACTCTTTAAATAAGTAATGATTTCCTCTTCTAATTTTGTCATTACCTCTATGACTGCTGGAGTGCCCATTTCCTTTCCCTCTTGAAAAAGCTTGATAGTGAGCTGATGCTTCAGGCGAAACTCTAAGAGTTTGTAGAGGCCGCGGTGAACATTTTCATGAAAAGAAAGCAACGGGTCAATTGCTTCATCGGCAGCATGCTTCATTTCATTAATAAGGGAATTAATGATTTCGTCAAAAAGCTCTTCCTTATTTTTAAAAAATGTATAGATGGTCCCTTTTCCAACATTAGCTATTTTTGCGACCTGATCCATCGTTGTTGCCTTATAGCCAAATAGGGAAAAGGATTTGGTAGCCGCTTCAATAATTAGCTGCTTGCGATCCATAGCCAAAACAACACCTCTTTTCACAGTTAGTGACCAATTGAGCATTTTGGTCATTCTGTGTACATTTTAAGATAACATGAAAAAAATCATAAATCAAGAAAAAAAACTGTCATAAGACAGCTTTTTTTTCATCCATATTTAAAAATGATAAGACCTTTTCAACAGCTGCTTCACCTTGGTCAATACAGTCAGGCATCCCTAATCCTTCAAACGAGCTTCCCGCTAGAAAAACACCTGGAAGCTCAGAAGCTAAATGCGTTTTGACCTTTTCAATTCGTTCTTTATGTCCGACTGTATACTGCGGCATGGAATCAATCCATCTTGAAATGACAGCAAAATCAGGATCCATCGTAATATTCATTGTTTTGTTAAGCTCATTAAGCACTATCTTAATTAATTCATCATCCGAAAGCTCCACAACACCCTCATCACCAGGTCTGCCTACATAACAGCGAATAAGCACTTTTCCGGCAGGTGTAGTATGCGGCCATTTTTTGTGAGTCCATGTACACGCAGTAATGGTATAATCACTATTTCTAGAGACAACAAAACCTGTTCCTTCAATATCCTTATCGATTGCTGCTTCAGGAAAAGCAAGAGCAATTGTTGCGACAGAGGTGGATGACATTTCCATAAACGGGTCAAAGAATTGATAGTCGGAAAAAACAGAATGGGTTATATGATGTGGGACAGACATAATAATACTGTCAGCGTGCAGCTGATCTCCCCCATTTAACTCAATTTCATATCTATTTTCTTTTTTGCTTATCCGTTCAACTCTGCAGCCCTTCATGACAGAATGGGGCTCTAGCTTTGATTCTATAGCATCTACAAAAGACTGCAAGCCTGTATTGATTGTTAGAAAAATCCCCTTATCTGTCTTCTTTCCAGCATTCTTTGGCGGTGCTGGAGTTGATTTCTTCATCCCTAATATTAAGCTTTTATATTTTTGTTCAACCTGGTAAAACTGAGGAAAGGTTGACATGAGACTAAGCCGGTCAATATCTCCAGCATAAATACCGGATAGCAAAGGCTCAATTAAGTTTTCAACCACTTCATCTCCAAGCCTTCTGCGAAAGAACTTGCCAAGTGATTGGTCATTAGCTGGGTCTGATTTTGGCAAAATAAAATCTGCAGCTGCTCTTGCCTTTCCCGCCAAAGAAAATAAACCGGTCGTAACAAAAGGGGCTATTTGTGTAGGTATTCCCATAACAGAACCCCCTGGCATAGGATGCAAGCGATTCTTAACGAGTACAAAAGACTTACCAGCCGTATTTCTAATTAATTTATCTTCCATTCCTACTTCCTTCGCAAGACGGGAAGCACTTTGCTTACGGGCAAGAAAGGAATCGGGACCTCTCTCTATGACAAATCCATCGCGTACAACGGTTTGCATTTTTCCCCCTAGCCGATGGGTAGCTTCGATTAATCTTACCTCAAGTGGCAGTCCTTTAGCACTTACTTCCTTTTGTAAATAATAAGCAGCTGTTAAACCTGTAATTCCACCACCGATAATAACAACCCTTTTCTTTTGTTCCGACACGGTTCTTCGCCTTCTTTACTTTAGTCTCACTTGTTTGCTAATTTTCTAAGAATGACGGCTGCCAATGCCTCAATAAATTCTGGCTGATCATTCGGCATAGGCGGTCGATAATAGCTCGCACCAATTTCATCAGCAACCACTTTACATTCATAATCATTGTCATATAACACTTCAAGATGATCGGAGACAAATCCTACTGGTGTATAAACAAATGCCTTATACCCTTCTGTTTCATAAAGCTCTCTAGTCAAGTCTTGAACATCGGGACCAAGCCAAGGTTCTGGCGTATTTCCTGCACTTTGCCAGCCGACAGCATAATTTTTCACTCCAGCTCCTTTGGCAATCATATCCGCTGTTTCTTGAAGCTGTTTTGGATAAGGGTCTCCCAATTGCAGAATCTTCTCAGGTAAACTATGAGCTGAAACGATTAACACTGACTTTTCTCTTTCCTCTTGCGGCATCCCTTCAAAAGTAGACTTTACACGGTCAACCCAATATTGGATGAACTTTGGCTCATCATACCAGCTTTCCACTGAATGTATAACAGGACCTCCAAGCTTTTCCGCTTCTTCCTTCGCTCTGCCATTGTATGACTTCACACTAAACGTTGAAAAATGTGGAGCCAATACAATACTTACCGCTTCTTCAATACCGTCTTGATTCATTTGTTTAACTGCATCTTCAATAAATGGCTCGATATGCTTTAAGCCAAGATACATTTGAAACTCGTACTCTTCTTGATTTTCATTTAAATATGTTTCTAGGCTTTTTCCTTGATCCAAAGTAATTTTTGCTAATGGAGATATACCGCCAATTGCTTCATATCTGGCCCTCAAATCTTCAAGCATCTCTGGAGAAGGCTTTCTCCCAATGCGAATATGAGTATAATAGCGTTCTATATCTTCTTCTTTATTTGGAGTGCCATATGCCATTACAAGCAGGCCCATTTTCTTCCTTGTCATCTAATCACCTCTAGTAGATCTGTTGCTACTCTAGTTGCCCAGCTTAGAAGCAGAATATTCATGTACAAATGCCGTTAATTTCTTTAATGTTTCTGGTTTGACTTCAGGGAATACGCCGTGTCCAAGGTTAAAAATATAGCCTGGCTGTTCCATTCCTTGATCTAAAATCGCTTTCGCTCTTTCCTCGATTACTTCCCATGGGGCTAACAAAAGGGCAGGATCAAGGTTTCCTTGAACTGCTTTTGTAATTCCTCTTTCCCTTGCCTCTTTAATAGGAAGTCTCCAGTCAAGTCCTACTACATCTAATGGCAGGTCGTGCCATTCCATTGCAAGGTGGCTTGCTCCAACCCCAAACATAATAAGCGGAACATTTTCTTCTCTGAGGCTAGAGAAAATTTTATTCATCGTTGGCTTTATGAAAACACGGTAATCAGCCACATTTAAAGCCCCTACCCATGAATCAAAAATTTGAATCGCCTTCGCGCCTGCTCTAATTTGGGATTTAACATATGTAATTGTCATTTCGCTGAGTTTATCCATTAAGGCAAACCAAGCTTCAGGCTCTGCATACATGAAAGCCTTCGTTTTATTGTAATTTTTAGAAGGGCCGCCTTCAATCATGTAGCTTGCAAGAGTAAATGGTGCACCTGCAAAGCCAATAAGAGGCACTGTCAATTGCTCCTGTGTAAGAATTTTGATTGTTTCTAAAACATAAGGCACATCTTCTTCTGGATTAATTTCTCCTAGTTTTTCAACATCTGCTGTTGAACGGATTGGATTTGAAATCACTGGACCTATACCAGATTTAATTTCAACTTCCACTCCAAGTGCAGGAAGCGGTGACATAATATCCTTATAAAGAATGGCTGCATCATTGTTATATTGATCAACAGGCAATTTTGTCACATAAGCACATAGCTCAGGCTGATGTGTTATTTCAAATAGAGAATACTTTTCCTTTATTGCACGATATTCTGGCTGAGAACGGCCTGCTTGGCGCATATACCAAACTGGCACATGATCCGTTTTCTCACCTTTTGCTGCTCGTAAAAATGTATCATTAAACATTCTTTCCATTAAAATTAATCCCCTTTCAAAGACTGTCTGCTTTTCATTGTAATATATATATAGTAATAATTAAAATTCCTACAACTTTTTGTCCATCCTTACTGTATCCCTTTCCACTATAGTTGTATAGTTTATAAGAGGAAATGTCGAAAATTTGACGAATTTAAAGAAGGTTCAAGGCTAAAATAAACAGAAAAACCTAATTTTTTGACTTTTCTATTAGAGAGGTGACCTAAAAGATGAATATTTATATGACGAGCGGTACATTTGAATTCTTGAAAAAAATAAAGGGAAAATACGGTAAGGAAAAAATACTTCTTATACAGAATAACGAGGAGGCAGTTCTTGTTCATGAAACCTCAGGGAAAACCGTTTTCGGTGCCCCAAGATCTTATAAGGTTCTGAAATCAGAGGGTGTTTTAGAGAATTCAGGTTTTTTAGTTTTAAATCATATTCCTGTTATTGATGACGACAAACCAATGTTTGAATATCGGTATTCAGCTGACCATGTTCACCTGCTTAATAATCCCGGCTTTGTAGCCCTGCGAGTATTGCGGCCGAGCAAATCCAACACTTATATCATTCTAACCTTATGGAAAAGTGAAAGGTCCTATATGAATTGGGAAAATACCCCATCTTATCAATCTTTCTTCCAAGGAACAAAATCTCCCCCCGCCCAATCCCAAATATTTATGGGGGCACCCTATATTTCGAAGTATTATATTCCCTCTGAGGATGATTAGTATATAAACGGTTCTTAACCTACCTTTTTGGGGGTAGTTTCCTTATTGAAGAGATTTAAGAGAGGCTCTTAACTACCTTCGAGGGAGTAGGTTCCTCTTGAAGAGGTTTAAGAGCGGCTCTTAACTACCTTCAGGGGAGTTGTTTCCTCTTGAAGGGGTTTAAGAGAGGCTCTTAACTACCTTCGGGGAGTTGTTTCTTTTTGAAGGGGTTTAAGTGAGGCTCTTAACTACCTTCAGGGAAGTTGTTTCCTCTTGAAAGAGTTTATCCCTCGTTTATTAAGACTTATTCTTTTAAAAATACTACTTTGTTATTCATTAAAAAAATAAAACAGGCTCTTCCAATTTAAATTAAATGGAAGAGTCTGTTTTAACTTATGTATTATTCGATTAACTCCATTTTCCCCTAAAGAACTCATATATAATAATCCCCATAAGGACCCAAGCTAAGCCTAGAGCATAGCCCGCTACTACATCGGATGGATAATGAACTTGTAAAACGATACGGCTAACTCCTAGCATAATAATGATCAAAAATGCGAGGAACATCACTAGCCATTTTCCTGCTAGTGACTGGATATTACAAACGATGAAGTAAGCTATCAATACATACAACACTATCCCCATCATCGCATGTCCACTTGGAAAACTAAAGCTTTTCACATGAACGATGTGCTTAATCTCCGGACGTGGGCGTGCAATAGTATCTTTTACGTAATCGTTCAGTAAAGCCCCTGTTGCGACCGTTAAGGTGAACACTGCCATACCGACATAGTCCCTTTTTTTCATCCATAATAGAAAAATAACGACAAGTGCTATTAGTCCAATTCCTTTGAAGGAACCAATCATATTAAGCGCTTTGAAAAACGGATAAGAGTTTTCCTTAAATAGACTTAATAAAAACGAACTGACATTTTGATCGAAATGTAATGGCTCTCCGCTTTTTACCGCTAAGGCAAAATAAATGAAAATACAAGCGGAAATGACAATCAATACATATGTAATGGGCGACTTTCTTAATTCCAAATCTTTCCCTCTTTCTGCTAACCTTTTTTCACACACGTCCCTTATTTTAGCAAAAACAATCCCTCCTTTACAACATAAAATGCTATAATATTCAAAATACAAACAAATAGGAGAGTGGCTATGCTTAATAAATTATTTGCCAAATTAGAAAATTATTATGAAGACATGGTTTCAATAAGACGCTATTTGCACCAACATCCTGAGCTTTCCTTTAAGGAAGTAAAAACCGCAAATTATATTAAGTCCTACTATGAAAAATTAGGAATTGAAGTAAGAGGCAATGTCGGCGGAAATGGGGTTGTTGCGAAGATTTATGGAAGCAAACCTGGAAAAACAGTTGCTTTAAGAGCCGATTTCGATGCCCTTCCAATTCAAGATGAAAAAGATGTGCCATACAAATCTCTTGTACCAGGTGTTATGCATGCTTGTGGACACGATGGCCATACGGCTACATTGCTCGTTCTCGCTAAATCGCTACATGAAATGCGTGAAGAGCTTGAAGGTACATATGTGATGATTCATCAGCATGCTGAGGAATTTGCTCCAGGCGGGGCTATTTCTATGATTGAAGATGGGTGTTTAGAAGGTGTCGATGTCATATTTGGCACACATTTATGGGCTTCGGAGCCAACTGGTACTATTCAATATCGAGTTGGTCCAGTAATGGCTGCTGCAGATCGTTTTGAAATTACGATTCAAGGAAAAGGCGGTCATGGAGCACAGCCACATAGAACGAAGGATGCAATTGTTACTGCTTCTCAGCTAGTCGTGAACTTGCAGCAAATTGTCAGCAGAAAAGTCAATCCAATTGATTCTGCTGTTGTAACGGTTGCCTACTTTATTGCAGAAAACGCCTTTAATGTAATTGCTGATAAAGTAAAACTTGGCGGAACCGTCCGTACTTTTAATGAAGAAGTCCGTACCAATATCGAAAAAGAAATTGAACGGATTGTAAAAGGAACATGCTACACAGCAGATAGCACATACGATTACTTGTATGCAAGAGGCTACCCGGCTGTTATTAACCATAAGGACGAAACTGAATTCCTAATCAATTGCGCACAAAATATTGATGAAGTAACCGAAGTTGTAGAAACGGAACCGCAAATGGGCGGAGAAGATTTTGCTTATTATCTTCAGCATGTAAAAGGAACATTCTTCTTTACCGGTGCGAAGCCAGAAAATACAGATGAAAATTACCCACATCACCATCCTAAATTTGATATTGACGAAAAGGCGATGATCATCGCGGCCAAAACACTTGGCTCTGCAGCACTACAATGCCATACATGGCAAAATAACGATAACGAATCAAAAGTTAGTACACATTAATATAGAAGAATCACCCTGCAGCTTTAGCATGGTGATTCTTTTTTCTCTTAACGGTTTCGAAACACTTCTAATGTTATTTTTCAACAGGTTGTTTATTGTTTCTTATTTTAAGCATCCGTAAAAAATTTTCATCCCTAACGGTTAAAACAGCATTGATTGATGTGTCCTTATATGGATAGATTCCCTCCCCAGTTTTAGCTCCAAGCTTATTTTGAGCAACAAGTTTAGTAATAAATTCTGG
This sequence comes from Bacillus sp. JJ1773, assembly GCF_036962035.1. NCBI lineage: Bacteria > Bacillati > Bacillota > Bacilli > Caryophanales > Bacillaceae > Bacillus > Bacillus sp. JJ1773. Next base: position 16,563 of record NZ_JBALNX010000010.1, on the reverse strand, counting down.
TGCACCTTGAAGATTATTTAGATTAGGGAATAAATTATCAAAAATTCGTTTCCACGTATCTAGTCCACCATAATCTACTGTTTCTATTGGCCCAATAAATGCCCATCTAAACCCAGGTCCATCCTTAATAATTTTATCCATATCCTCCACATCGACAATGCCATCTTCAATTAAAGCCAATGCTTCCCTTAATAAGGCTGCTTGTATCCTATTTGCGACAAATCCTTGTATCTCCTTCTTTAATAAAATAGGAGTTTTTCCGATACTTTTTAGCAACGCCATCGTTGTATCGATAACATATTTGGAAGTACTCTCATGTTTAATCACTTCCACTAAAGGTACTAACGGTGCAGGATTTAAAAAATGGGCAATAATAAACCGCTCAGGGTAGATGCTATGTTGAATTAATGTTGTGAGAGGAATAGTGGATGTATTGGATGCGATAATTACATCCTGTGCACAAATTGCCTCTAATGATTTATACAGATCCCATTTTAACTGTAAATCCTCGGGAATAGCTTCAATGACGAATGTTGAATCAACTAAACTCTCTTCCAAATTTGTTGTCAAATGAATATGCTTTAGTGTTTGGTCTTTATCTGATGAAGATATGAGTTCGTTTTTTACATACAAATCTAAATTATTGTTAATAGACGCAAGTGCATTTATTAATGTCTCCTTTTTTAAATCATATAAATGCACCGGAATCCCTGCAAGTGCGAACACTTGAGCAATGCCATGCCCCATTACACCTGCACCAATAACAGTTGCTTTTTCAATCATCATTAGTCATCCTTTTGAAATTGATTTGTATTTATTAAGGTATGGATATTACATTTTATATTTTTCAACTAGTCCATCCTCAACCACAATAGAACTTGGCATATCGATGTCAACAGCTTCCGCTCCAGCATTTAAAACTGCCGATGATTTACGCATGATTACTACAGTTAGCCAATATAAGAAACCAACAATCGCTGCGGTCCAAATGATATTTATCCATCCAACTGGGATACTTCTATTAATGAAAAATCCAACAATTGTCCAAAACATCGCTACCCAGTTGAAGCCACTCCAATACCAATAACGACTTCCTCGAATAAATAATGATGGAATATCAAGCTTACTCCGGGCCAACAGTACATAATGAGCAAGAAACACACCTCCCATTGGAGCAAAGATGTTTCCTAAGATCCCCATATAACCGATATATCCATTAACAAGTTGCGGCATTAATGAAAAAATAACGCCGATGACACTAACAATAATCGTGCCCCAGAATCGACCAAGCCGAGTAAAAATATTACTCAATGATAAACCGCCAGTATATAAGTTTTGAACATTAATCGTCCAATTATCCAACACGATATAAACAGATATGAGAAGCAAAAACCACATTGCACCATTGGATGCCCCTACAATTACATCAAATGGATTATCATTTTTACCTAATGCTGCAGCAACAGCATACCCCCCAACAAATGAGCAAATTAGCTGACCAAGTACTGCAGCAACAAATGTGCCAATCCACATGTCTACTCTTGTTTTGGAATAGCGGCAAAAATCAGCAGCATCAGTAAAGTTTGAGAACCAAGCAGCCGCCATGCTTGTTGCCCAAAGTAAAATTAAAGCCCATTTCATTCCCTCACCGCCCGCAAAACTGAAAACTGCAGAAGGGTGATATGAAGGTGTCGGATAGTTCATCAAGACGTAGATAATTGTAATGGAAAATAGTAATTTCAAAACAAGGGAGTAACGGGATAAAATCTTTAATGAGTTGTACCCAAAGGTTGCTATCAACACCTGTAATAATGCAAAGACTAAACTGACTAATGCCAAACTAACTGGCCTGTTCAATATAACTTCAAGAACAGCTGTTAATCCAAGGGCACCGGAAATCGTTTGAAAGGCAAACCAATAAACACTAGATATTGCACGTAAACCGGAAGCAAGCCACGAGCCTCGAATCCCAAATACACTACGCATACTGACAAGTCCAGGAACTCCGTAATCGACTCCGACAGTTGCTGCAACAAGGTAAACAGAAAAACCAATCGCGATACTAAGAAATCCAGCAAATACCGCTTGCCAAAACGACAGACCTGCAGCGATTAAGGCACCGCTAATTAAAATGGTACCCGGATTTACCACAAAATTTAAAACCATGGCAGAAATATCCCACCAGCGAACTGTTCGCAGTTCTTCCGGAACTGCCTCGATACCAAACTGTTCAACACCTTTTGGCTGCCGGTACTTCTTGGCTAAAGACTCTTCAATTTTAGAATGCTGATCCATTACATTCACCCCTATTGATATAAAAGGAAAATTATTAATATTCAGTTATTTTATTCAAAATAACTTTCTCCTTTTGAATACATTACATACCCATTAATTATTTCTGCAAAATTCCATCAATGTTCAGTTCAGGCTGATGATATTTATTTTCTGAAATAACTTTCCCATGACTAATCACAAAACGACATATTGGCTGATGACGAATTAAATCAAATGAGTTTTCTGCAGGTAATGTGACAAAGCTTGCTGGCTTGCCAACTTCTATTCCATATTGAGACTCAATCTGTAATGTCTTTGCACCTCGCAAAGTTACCATGTTGATTATTTCTTCCACTTCCTGTCTTCCTGTCATTTGTGCTAAATGGATAGCCATATGTGCTGCCTGCAACATACTGCCCGTTCCAAAAGGATAGAATGGAGTCATAATATCGTCATGTCCAATACTGACATTTATGCCAGCATGCCATAATTCCTTTATTCTTGTAATTCCTCGCCCTTTTGGCCATGAGTCATAACGTCCTTGCATGACGGAGCTAACAAGTGGGCATGATACTATATTCATTTCGGATTCCTTCAGCAAGCCAATCAGTCTTGCCATATAGGGATCTGGATAATAAGCCATGGCGTTCGCATGGCTTGCGGTCACCTTTTGCTTCAGACCCGTTTTCAATGCCAGCATGGCAACGACTTCCAAAAACCTTGAATGCCCATCGTCTGTTTCATCGCAGAACACATTCACCATTCGGTTATACTTTTCGGCAAGTGAAAAACAAATTTCCAGTGATTCAATTCCACTTTCCCTTGTATATTCATTATGGGGAATAGCTCCAACCGCATCAGCCCCTAAAACAAGAGCTTCTTCAATTCTTTTTTGATTATCTTGATTTGATTGGATGCCGTCTTGTGGAAAAGCAACAATTTGCAAATTTATATAGGGTGAAACTTGTTCTTTAATTTCTAGGAGAGCGCGTAAAGCTGTAAGATTAGAGTCAGAAATATCAACATGTGATCGGACATGTAATATTCCGTATGAAAGCTGGTTGCGTAATACCTCTATCGCTCTCGTTTTGACATCATCAATAGTTAAACTTTTTTTACGTTCTCCCCATATTTGAATCCCTTCAAATAATGTACCACTTTCATTCCACCTCGGAGTTCCAGCGGTTAATACTGTATCTAAATGAATGTGGGATTCTACAAATGGAGCTAATACAAGATCCCCAATTGCATCAATTTCCTTTTTCCCTTTTTCTAAAATATTTCCAATTTCTTTTATCTTTCCATCTTCAATGCCAATATCTTTTAGGCTATTATCTGAAGGGAATTTAAGATTTCTAACAATTAGATCATACATGGCGCCACACCCTTCTTTTTTTAAAAAGGCAAATTACGACAATACAGGCTTTAGTTTATTCGACCATGTAATGGATTCCGAAATACGACAAATAGGCTGCCCTCTCCTCCAAGTTTCACGCGATGTTGGAAGTTCTGATAAAATCATTTTCTTATCCGTAATGTCTAGAATAATAAAATCTGCCCAGTTCCCAGCTCCAATTCCATATCCTTGAAGCTTCATAAGCTCGGCCGGAACGGAAGTGATCATTTCAATCAGCTTCTCCATTTCTTCCTCCGTTGTTAACTGAGCTCCGTAGCTTGCTAAAAGGGCTATTTGCAGCAAGTCTGCTTTCCCATATGGATGAAACGGGTCTTGAATATTATCAGATGCTACTGCCACAGGGATATCCAATTCCAGCATTTGCTTAACTCGAGTTAATCCGCGGCGAATGAGCCCTTTATCTTCTCTTCCCATCAGAAACAGATTAGACGAGGGCAGAGTTACAATACCTATCTGAGCCTTTTTAACAAGTGACATTAGTTCATGTGCTTCCGATTCACTCATGGCCGATAAGGATGTACAATGCCCCGCAACAACTCTTCCCTGATAGTCAGTTTGAATGGTCCACTGACAGACATCCTCTAATGATTTAACTGTTGGATCATCCGACTCATCAATGTGAAGATCGATATTAACGTCTAATGATACAGCTAATTCAAAAATCTTTGCTAAGTTGAGCTGTGGATTTTCAGACAAATGCGGTGCTCCACCTAACAGATTTATCCCATTATTGACAGCCCAGCGAATATCCTTTTCCACCTCTTTCGTGATATCAAAAGGACACATTAAAACAGCTTCTAGCGTAATGTAATCAGAAAAATAAGATTGGACCTTTTGAAAGGCTTCAACAACCTGATGTAAATACGAGGATGTACTATAGTTGAGATGGGTACGAATAGCTGTCGTCCCATGCTGTATTGCTTTTAATATTGTTGCGGTCATTCGCTCTGTTATGGAGTTGACATCCATTTGATTTTGGGCATCTTCAAACCGCCAAATGGCTTCTGACAGTGTGCCAGAATGGTTTGGTATTGCAGGCCAAGTGAGTGCCTTATCTAAATGCATATGCACATCCACAAAACCTGGCAGCACTACCCTTCCTTCTACATCTACGATAAGAAGTTGAGGGCTTTTAGTAAGATGCTCATCTGCATCTGTTACGGAAGTAAATCTCCCATTTTCAATCGTTAAATCTTTAAGACCTGATGACCCTAGAATTCGTGCATTGTGTATGACTGTTCTTGCTTTCATATTATCCTCCAAAAAATTATTAATAAGGACAATCCCTTTTTATCATGCATCGAAACATTCTAGAAACTAGCCTTTTACTAAATCATTCACAACACCAATTTTTCCGGGGTTCAATAATCCGTGCGGATCATTTTCATTTTTCTTCTGCACAACTGAATCAATGTATGCCTCCCACCCGCCTTTTTCAAGTAAGTTTGTATGTGGATCATAAATCTTAACACCGATTGACTCACAGAATGAGATCATTTCATATAAATGTTCTTTCGTCTTGTATCGAACAAGAGGAATTTGTTGAGGGATAAGCTCTCCTTTACTTCTCATCCAATCAAAATGGTTATAAAATTCGTCCTTATACTTCTCTTTAATTAATTTTATTTGCTCAAGATACGAGTCTAGAGAAAAACTCCCTTGTAAATAGGTCATTTTTTCATTTGCATTTAGAGCCCACAAGGTTGTATGATTCCATGTGAAATCTGATAATCTGATTCCCTTTTGGTATTTAGAAGATGGGATTTCATAAGTAACTGTACCGTTATGTTCAGATACTAATGACTTCACAAGCTCAAACGACTTCTCTTCAACCTCTAATATGACGATATGTTTATCCGGTTCTATTACCTTTTGAAGAGGCTGGAAATAGGATGGGATTGGCCATTCACATGTTGAAATGGAACGTTTCTTAATTTGAGAATCCTTTGCAATCTTTTCCGAAAAAATTAAAGAGTTTTCTAGATCAGAAAAAGAGGCAATACACTGCGTCCATTCAACTCGCTTTGTCGTTCTAAACACAATTTCGGTTATGACTCCAGTTGTACCGTAGCTATGAATATAATTCATCATATCCTCGCCTTTAACGGTTAAAAAACGAGGAGTCTCCTCCATAGTTAGGACTCTTAACTCTAATACATTTCCATCCCATAAATTCCCCCACGTAATAGAACCGATTCCTCCAGATCCGCCACTTACAAAGCCACCTGCCGTAGCCTTTATGTAAGTAGTTGGATAAATACAAAATTCCTGATTTACTTCTCGTAACTCTTTTTCTACTAATCCTAATTTAATTCCTGGCTCAACCCGTACGGAGCCTTCTTCGATCTGAATAATCTTATTCATTCTTGTCGTATCAATAAGGATGCCGCCATTCATTGGAATAATTTGACCGTAATTTCCCGTTCCTGCTCCTCGAATGGTTACAGGAATTTTATTTTGTACAGCTAGAATTAAAACACTTTTAATCTCTTCTTCATTGCCTGGTTTTACGATGTAGTCTGCGATTTTATCATCCAACATATCGGTTAGAACTGGGGAATACCAATAAAAATCCTTCGATAATTGTTTACGTGATGGCAAATCTACAATCACATTTTCTTCCCCAAGAAGAGAACTTAACTTTTTATGAATACCATTCACTTTTATTCATCCTTTCGGTTAATGAGAGTTACAAGTCTAATAATGTTTTTCATGGGCTAGAAAAATAGAATTATCTCTTTATTTCAATAGATTCTTTATCCATTAAGCTATCAATCTCAAAATTCATCATTTCTAAAAGCATTTCTGCCAAATGTTTTCCGTGTTGTTCATAAATTCTTCTACCCTTTTCCGGTGAGGCTGTTTTTGCATTTCCTAAAATGCCTGAAGAAGATACATCGTCAATCGTCCACGCAAAATTGGATTTTTGGAAGCGAAGGAAATTTGACTTTTGCAATAATTCTGGATATTCAACAGGCAGCTCATCCTCTCTCACCCATTCTGGATAGGACGCCATAATCAAGGAAGTTTCATAATCCCCTCCATGAATACCTAATAATCTTTCTGTTTCGCTTAAGAGGTTTTCATCTAAAGTTAAACCTCCTACATTGATTCGAAAAACCATTAAGTTCGTTTCTAGCCGTACCTCTCTTGCGATCAGATTTAAGAGGTCATTGTTTCCTCCATGGGCATTAAACAATAATAAACGCCTAAAACCACTTTGTTTTAAACTTCTGCCTATATCCATAATCACCGACTGCAGAGTAGTCGAAGATAGAGAAAAGGTTCCTGCCCGACCAAGGTGCTCATTGCTTTTCCCGTAAGGAAGAGGAGGTAAAACCCAAATATTAGAATCAGAAGGAACATACTTAAATGATTCTTCTAATACTGTTTCCGCAAGTAAGGTATCAGTGAATACTGGAAGATGAGGACCGTGCTGTTCAACTGCCCCAATAGGCAGGATGACCAATGAATCTTTTTTAGGCAAATTTTCAATTTGTGTAGATGAAAGTCTGGGCAAAAATCGATCATCCCAGACTTTTCCGGAATACCTTCTAGTCAACTTGAGAGCCTCCCTTAATTTTTATTCTCTATATAAATTCTACAAACAATTAGAATTTCTTCTTTATTTTTTAGGAAGCATGCAAAGGTCCGTTTCGACGATAATTCTTTCTACATCTACTTGTTTAAGAGAATCATCAATTTGAGAGTAAGCCCATAATATGATTAACTCTTCAGATTCGCTGGCGTTGACAAATCGGTGAGGAATTTTAGCAGGAATAAAGGAAGTATCATAAGGCTCTAATGCGGTTCGAACTCCTTCTACATCACAAAAGGCATTTCCTTTTAAAATAGTTACAGACTCTTCCACATTATGGATATGACATGGCAACCCTTTACCTGGTTCAAACGTTGCCAATCCAACAATAATGGTTTTTGGGCCCATTTCTTTCATCATCATGTCGTGAAATTGTACGCCTTCATCCATTTCAAAAGGTTCTATTTCTTTATATTTTGTTATGACCGGCTGATATAATGTCTCGTTCAACATTTCCACTCCTTTTAATTTTGATAAATTTTATAAAAATATTTAGAGGAAAGCAGATAAATCTTAACTTTCCCCGTTAAATTTTGAATGATTACTATTTTTTGTTTTGATTATATTGAAGATAGACAACATGTGTCTGTAGATACTCTTCTAAACCATGCTTGCCATCTGCTCCACCAATTCCAGATTTTCTCCAGCCTGCATGGAAACCTTGAATAGCCTCAAAGTTCTCTCTATTGATATAGGTTTCACCGAACTTCAACTCATTACATGCACGCATGGCAACATCTATGTTTTGGGTGTAAATAGAAGATGTCAAACCATATTCACAGTCATTAGCCAAATCAATCGCTTCATCTAGGTCTTTAAAGGTTGCAATCGGTAATACTGGACCAAAAATCTCATCTTTCATAATTCTCATATTATTGTTTGTATTAATCAGGACAGTTGGTTCAAAGCAATAGCCAACTTCCCCTGTTCTCTTGCCACCTGTTAATAGCTTTGCTCCTGAAGCAATCGCTTCTTCCACATGCTTCTCAACAGCTTCTAGTGAACTCTTATTGATTAGTGGACCCATATCAATATCAAAATGAACAAGAGGATCGCCAAATTTTGTTTGTTTCATAGCCTCTCCAATTTTTTCATAGAACTCTTCTGCTATATCCTCATGAACATAAACTCGCTCACAACAGTTACATACCTGTCCAGAGTTAATAACACGGGAAGCAACAATGGATTTTACAGCCAGATCTAGATCTGCATCCGCCATGACGATTGCTGGTGCTTTCCCACCTAACTCTAGTGATACCTTTGTAATATTTTCTGCTGCTGCACGCATAACTTCAGCACCTGCATGATAGCTGCCTGTTAAGCTAACTAAACCAACTTTTGGATTGGATGCAAGATCTTTCCCGATCACACTTCCACTTCCGGTAACAAAGTTGATTACACCTTTTGGCAAGCCCGCCATTTCAACAATCTTGGCGAATTCAAGCGCATTGTTCGGGGATTCAGCACTAGGCTTAAGCACAATTGTATTTCCAGTGATCAAAGCAGGCGCTGCTTTACGTGCAATTAAGAAAAACGGAAAGTTCCAAGGAAGTATTCCCGCAACGACACCAATTGGCTGCTTAAATAATAAAATATTTTCGTTTGGACGATCACTCTGAATAATTTCTCCTTCATAACGTCTAGCCCATTCCGCTGAATAGTCAATATAATCTGCTGTAAAATTTACCTCAACCTCAGCTAAAGCTAGAGTTTTTCCCATTTCTTCAGAAATGACTCTTGCTATATGGCCGGCATTCTCACGGATTCCTTTTGAAATAGCTCTTAAATAATTTGCCCTCTCAATTGGAGGGAGTTTTGCCCACTCCTTCTGAGCACGTGCTGCCGCATCAACAGCACGCCTTGCATCAGCCACTGTTCCTTTTGGAACCTCTGAAATGATTTCTTCTGTTGCGGGATTAATGACAATTGAAGTTTCATTTGAACTGGATTCAATAAATTCCCCATCAATATACATTTGATACACCTTTACACTTTTAGTCGTAGACATATGCACCCTCCTTAGCATTATTATCTTAACATCAGACCATCTAACCTTAAGAGAATTATAAATAATCACTCTTTTTATGTCAATGTCTTTTTAAAATATTCTGAATATATTTAAAAAAGGATAACTCTACTTTTTATAAAGAGTCATCCTAATAAACTTATTGTTTTTTGTTATGATATTCTAATAATAAATTACTTACGATTGTTAGATGCTCTAACATCGCATTTCCAGCTTCTTCTTGATTGTTATCCTTTATTGCTTGAGCTATTTTCATATGATGGTTTATAGCTTTCTCCTGAATGGCTGAGGATTCGATTACTTTAAACATCCATTCCTTTGTTATATCACGTAAAATATTCATTACTTGCAGCATAAAAGAATTTCTTGCTATTTCAGCAATTGCCGTGTGGAATTCCAAGTCTGTCTTCAAAAATTCCTCATTATTGCTGGCGTTACTCATAGAATGAAGGATGTTATCTAACCTTTCATGATCAGTAGCGGTAGACTTTTCAGCAGCCATTTCTGCTAAATCTGTCTCAAATTTTACTCTTGCTTCAATGAGTTCAGTAATATTGTCAAAACTAATCTTAGACATAAGTGCGAGATGTTTAGTAAAGAACCCTCCAAATGACTCTGTAACAAATGTCCCTTCAGGAACTCTGACTTCAATCAATTCTAGAGCAGCAAGGGCACGTGTTGCCTCTCTAAGCGTACTTCTTCCTACACCAAATAACTCCATTAACTCTTTTTCGGATGGCAACTTTTCACCAGAAGAAATTGTCCCATTTATTATTAACTCCATCAATTGCTGGACAATATCTTGAGATAGTGTTGTTTTCTTCAATTGATTAATTTTTCCCTCTAGCATACAACCCCTCCATTAATCTGAACATCAGACATTAGAACCTTTTTACTATTATAATATTAATTCATATAGTTTTGTTAATTTTTTGCATTTTTAAGTGAAATAAATTTATATACAAAAAAGCACCCTATAGAATAGACATTTTTGTGCCTGTCCTCTAGGGTACTTTTCACTCTGGCTTTGGGACTGTTTTCAATACTCGCATCCGATATGCATTTTTCGCTGTCTCTCCGAGCTGTTCCATTAAATTATTGTTTGCAAATGCGCCTACAGCGGCCCCAATGCCCGGAACCAACTGAAGCATTTTGACAAAATCGATATAATCACGATACTCTTGCTGAAATTCTCTCCAGTCCATTTCCAAAACTTGAGACTTTCTCACATCCCATTCCTCAACAATCTGCCAGGTTTCTCTTCTCTTTTCACTGCTTGAAAAAGCCAGCTTGAACACATGAAGAATAAATAACCGTTCTTCATATTCATTTGTATCAAAACCGTAAATAGCTGCCGCTTCAAAGAGAAATTTCATTTTTATTGTTAAAAGCAGCGGGAAGTCAGCCAATCCGAGCAGAATTCCGCCTGCTCCAGTTCCAGCTCCCTCAACGATAGCTGTTTTTTTATAGGAGGAGAATTTTTCAGTAAGCTTTTTATCCATTTCCTCTAGCGAATGGCAAGCTGTTTGTTTTTTTCGCGTTGTTAAATTTGAACCGACAAGTGTTGCCTTTACCATATTCTTTATACTGTCAGTTAGAATTTGATGAGCCTTTTCTGGGATCAGACTATTCACTTTTGTTTGTGCTTTTTTTGACAGGCGATTTAACATCCCGGATTTTTTAAATAATTTATGTTTCCACTCTTCAATCTCTTTATATGCTTGCAACTCATACTCATTCATATGCTACCCATCCTTTTTTTTCTTACTAATAAATACGGTAACGGGAATGAATAGTTTCATTCATATTCATGATTTCAGTCTTTTCGTTATATATACATTTGTAAAAAAGTAGGCAAAGCCTAATCCAGCTATTAGAGTAATGAAGGCTACCATCCCCTCGCCTTTTAATAAAATCGCTATGGCTAAAAAAAGGGATTGTAAATATAAAACCATTGAGAGCAGCCGCTTAAAGGCTTTTTCTTTCAACTCCTCTTTGATTGGATAAAGCTTGATCCAAAGTTTATTTTGATGGTGGTTCCAAAGAGGAATTAACTGAAACCCTGTTAAATAAATAAAAAGCAGCGCAACGATTGTCTGACCTAGTCCAAAGGAAATAAAATAAAGAACACCAATACAAATAAGAGTTAATCGGATAAATAATCCAAAGTAATCACCTGCCCGCAGAAAGGTTCTTACATATAGATGGCTAAAAGTATCCTGTTGTCCAAAGGATATCCTGCTGAACACCCAATCAAGCCATTTACGCCTTTTCACACGGTCCCTTAACTTCGGAACATCGGTAAATAAATTGGCTAGCCGATAGAAGGAAGTCATTCTTCTCTCTTCCATCTCAATTAAATACTCCCATTTCAAGCCTTTATCCATTGTATTTCTGTGATAAAAGAATAGTAAACCCATTAATAACAACACCACAGGAATCAGAAAAATAATTCTGGCATTCGAAAAGAGAAAGAAAAGGAAAACAGCATTTATCGCATATCTTACAAGCGAGTCAATGACATGAACTTTTGTTTCAACAAAATACAGGACCTTCCAGCGGACAATGACATTCAACGCTTTTATTATGAGAATCACGAATAAAAAAGGCATAAACTTATTAAAGTCCCCGTCATTCACCCTTGCGTACATTGGTATAAAAACACCAAGTCCAAGAAAAATAAGGTATGCGTGTACAGCAAAGCTCACTATAATTGAGCGGAAAAAATAGCGTGAAAGCTTGCTTTCCAATGGCAGCAGAAATATTTTGTCTGCTTCAGATAGAATAGTACTGATTGGACTGTAGGTTAACAGTAATCCAATCACAACAGCCATTATGGCCGCCGCCGGAAATTGCTCAGGGACCGTTTTTAACCACTCCTGGTAAAAATATGCTGCTGTTCCAATTAAAAAAAGCAGTACAATTACTATATGACCATTAAATATATATCGGGAATAACGAGAAAGCTCCTTCATTCTTTGATTGAATCGCTCTCTCCACAACTTCTTCTCATCAAACATAATTTTCTTCCTTTGTCAGCTGAATATAAATATCATCTAATGTAGCATCCTGCATAGAAAATTGCTCCCTTAGTTCACTTAATGTTCCTTTTGCCCGGATCTTTCCCTCATGTAAAATGACAAAACGGTCACAATATCTTTCCGCAGTTGCCAGAATGTGAGTTGACATTAGAATCCCCGCGCCGTTTTCTTTCATTTTATTCATTAAATCAAGAAGGGATTGAATTCCAAGCGGATCAAGCCCGACAAATGGCTCATCCACAATATAAAGGTCCGGCTGAACTAAAAAGGCGCACATGATCATTACCTTTTGTTTCATCCCTTTTGAAAAATGAGCAGGAAACCACTTAAGCCTTTTTTCCATGCGGAATTCCTTTAAAAGCTTGTCCGCCCTTTCCTTATAATCCTCCATTTTTAGCCCATAGGCCATGGCTGTTATTTTCAAATGTTCTTCTAAAGTCAATTCATCGTATAATATGGGTGTTTCTGGCACAAAGGTAAATTGCTTCCGGTAGGCTTCCTTATCTTGATGAAACCTGTTTCCATTTATTGTGATTGTTCCGCTATGCGGCTCCATTAACCCTATGACATGCTTGATTGTTGTACTCTTTCCGGCACCATTTAAACCAATTAACCCAACGAGTTCTTTTTCATTTACCTCAAAAGATATTTCCTTTAATACGGGATTTTTTGTATATCCGCCCGTCACATTTTCAATTTGCAAAAGAGCCATGCTAAAACGTCCTTCCCTATTTACTACAACCATTGTAAAAAACACTCGAGCCAATTGTCCAATTTGCTTATCCATTTTATGAAAAAATCTTTCTGAAACATGTATATGAAAATCTACAGCGGGTATTCTAATCTATGAAGGGGAAACAAGCTATTTGATAACGTAAAGAATTATCAAATTTTGAAATGAGGTGTCTGTCGCAGACAATGAACATTTCAATATAAGCTAAGCTTCCAACGTTTTAAAAATAAGGGGATGGTTACATTGGGCAATGTTCTAATTAACCAAGAAGATCCAAGCGAATAACAACACAACACTTAAAAAATGAGGTGTTTGTTAAAGACAATATCCTGCTTTATACGTTTTAGTAAAAACTTATAAAGAATTGGGGATGGTCAGCTTGAACAATGATCGCATCTCTCTAGAAGTAAACACAATCATTCAAAAATAAATGAGGTGTTTATCAAAGGGAATGACCTGAATTAGAAACGTATTTATAGAAGCAATCCCCTTCACGAAGGCGGGATTCCCTAGCGGATCCTGCCTTTTATACGTTTATTAATTATGGTATTATAGGTAAAATATGAATGAACATGGGAGAAGGAGTGTTTTGTGTGAGCAATTGTATTTTCTGCAAAATTGTGAATGGAGAAATTCCCTCAGCAAAGGTGTTTGAAAATGAGCATGTATTAGCCTTTCTTGATATTAGCCAGGTGACAAAAGGACATACTTTAGTGATACCAAAAATACATAATGAAAATATTTTTGATATGAATGCTGAAACAGCGAGAACTCTTTTTGAAGCAGTTCCGCAAATTGCAAACGCAATTAAAGAAGATTGCGAGCCTTTAGGCATGAATATTTTGCAAAATAACGGCAAGGACGCTGGACAGGAAGTGTTCCATTTCCATATGCACCTAATCCCTCGTTATGGCAAAGGGGATGGCTTTGGCGCGGTATGGAAAACGCATAATTCTGAATATACTTCAGAGGATTTACAGAAAATAGCTAAAGGAATTAATAGCAGAATCGAGTCGAAATAATAGAGTATAATTATCAACGAACTTATAGGGCCTCTTCCAACATTTTGGAAGGCTCTATTTATTTTTTCAACTGTCACATTTTTATATTTTTTTCGGAAAGTTCCAATTCCTCCTGTACAAATGATTTATTTTTGTTACCATAGGATTATCTTTTTATCTTATTACAGCGTTAAGGCGAAGCTTATACTATTTTTGGAGGGGCTAATATGAAAAGAGCACTAAATTTTAATGCGGGACCAGCTGCTCTGCCGTTATCAGTATTACAAGAAGCTGAGAAGAATTGGCTTAATTATAACGGCAGCGGTATGGCTGTTATGGAATTAAGTCACAGAAGCAAAGAATATGAAGCGATTCATCAAAAAGCACAGGATTTACTACGAAGTATCCTATCGATCCCAGACAGCTATGAGGTTCTGTTCCTTCAAGGTGGAGCAAGTCTTCAATTTTCAATGGTTCCGATGAATCTGATTACAGAAGGAAAGGTAGGAAATTATGCTTTAACTGGTGTTTTTGCTGAAAAAGCATTACAGGAAGCCGAAAAAATTGGGCAAACCTATGTTGCTGCCTCAAGTGAGAAAGAAAATTATCGTTTTATTCCTAATGTTAATGATATTGAGCTTTCAAAGGAAGCAGCTTATCTTCATATTACAAGCAATAATACGATTTATGGCACTCAGTGGAATCAATTTCCATCCAATAAAGAGGTTCCTTTAATTACTGATATGTCCAGTGATATTTTAAGTAAAGGAATAAATATTGAAGATTTCGATCTTATATATGCTGGGGCACAGAAGAACATGGGACCATCCGGGGTTACCGTTGTGATTATGAATAAGAAGCTCCTATCCAATTCAAATCGTTCACTGCCAACTATGCTAAACTACAATACTTTTGCAAAAAACAATTCCCTCTACAACACGCCACCAACATTAGCAATCTATTTATTAAAGCTTGTTCTTGAGTGGGTCGAGCAAGAAGGCGGTTTGCCAGTCATCGAAAAGAGAAATGAAGAGAAGGCGAAAATTCTATACGATTGTATGGACGAAAGTGAAGGCTTCTATATTGGACACGCTGAGAAAGCAAGCAGATCCAAGATGAATGTTACCTTTAATCTAAAAGATGAGGAAACATCGAAAGGTTTCCTTCAGCAAGCTAAGGAAGCTGGCTTCATTGGCTTGAACGGACATCGTTCTGTTGGAGGCTGCCGTGCATCAATTTATAACGCGATTCCGGTTGAACAAGTTGAACAGCTTGCAAAGTTTATGAAAGCATTTAAAAATAATTATTAACTGAAAAATTACTCTTTAATATAAAGCAATGTATGTTATAATTAGTGCAAGTTTCTTGCTGCAGGCAACGAGTGCACTGCAGAAGGGATAAATATTAATAGCTTAGTATAGCAGAGGAGAAGATGAGAAATGAATACGAAAAATCTTGTAGCCCTAGCCCTCTTAGTTGGGATGGGAACAGTATTGCATGCAGTTGTTCCGGGATTCTTTTTTGGAATGAAGCCAGATATGATGTTAACGATGATGTTTATTGGAATTATTCTTTTTCCAAATAAAAAGAGTGTGTTGCTTCTTAGTATAGTAACAGGAATTATAGCTGGTTTAACAACTACATTCCCTGGTGGCCTAATTCCAAATATCATTGATAAACCGATTACTGCATTTGTATTCTTAGGATTATTCTTAGCTTTAAAGAAATTCCAAAAGTCCATTGTTAGTGCAGCCATTCTTACAGCGGTGTGTACGATTGTATCTGGGATTGTATTTTTATCGTCAGCTTTATTCATTGTCGGTCTGCCTGGACCATTCACTGCTTTATTCGCAGCAGTTGTTTTGCCAGCAGCTGCAGTTAATACGATCGTAATGGTTGTCCTTTATCCAGTGGCGCTTTCAATTGTGAAAAGAACAAAACTAAATGATTCAACAGTCGTTATTACACAAAATAATGGCGCAGATCGTAAGCTTATTGATTAATAACGTGAAACAAAAACCCGCTTCATTAAGCGGGTTTTTACTTTATTGCAAGCTATACATAAAAGCACCTATTAATAATAAAACAATCCCCCCGGCTCCTAAGGCAGCTGCTCTTTTTCTCAATATATATTTAGGCGGGTAAAAACCTGGCTTTCTCATTGCTAACATGAAATAAACGCCACCGGCGATCAGAACGGCCCCAATTGTAAAAAATCCTGTTGTTATCCCTGACATACGGACCCCCCTCCCCTCTTTCTTGCAACTTGCATGTAGTCTCTTTCTTTATCTTTATGCTTGAATCCTTGCTCGTATGTAAAAGGAAGAAAGGATTGATCCATACTAAGAAAAGCGGAAGCGCCTTCGGAACAATCAAAGAACAATTGTTCCTGCGATGAATATTCGCAGAAGCTTTCCTTTGTGTTCACCCCCGACAAGCACAAGACGAGCCTCCCGGAAAGGTGAGCTCTACC
>NZ_JBALNX010000001.1:33749-50954 GCF_036962035.1 Bacillus sp. JJ1773 | reverse complement strand
TCAATACAAACAATACTCAATTCTGATAAATCATATATTAATTCACAGTTCTTTAATGCAAAATCTAGTATAAGATCACCACTAACCCTTCAACACATCCAATAATAGGAGCGGTGGTTCAGGATAGAGCTATTCCTTCATTCTACAGAAGCCATGACAATGATCCTGTACCTCTGTCCCACAATTTATCACTCTTGTTTAAACAACATAAACTATTTAATCATATTATTTACTAGTTCAACAAAAAAAGAGGAATAAATTTGGGCTTAAGACCAACTTGTTACGGAATTGCATTAGGTGTAAATAATAATCCCCTTCCCAGCCTGCCTTCAGACGGGACACAAGAACTTCTTTCAACCGTAACCATTACGGTGAAGAGTCCTGATGGTTTTGTTAGATTAATGCCTTCAATACGGTCGGGGACAGCTGAATCAGAAGAAAGGTGCCTGTTTCCCTATACTTAAAGACTGGGGAACAGGCACCAATTATTTTATAAGATTCGGAGAAAAATCCCATATAACAAAAGTAATTTCTTTCTATAATATTTTATCTATCACACCCTATTCCATCTCCATCACGGTCAAGGTGTTTCGCGTACCCTGGTTCTCCTTTATATATTGGTGCAGCGCCAGCAGCACGAGCTTCACTACAGTTTTTATAATTTACAAAAGCCTGTTTTTGTTCATGGGCTAAACGATCAGCTTCTTCTTGTTTGAGCTTTTCTTCCGCTAAGCGAGCGGCTTCTTCTTGTTTACGCTGTTCCTCTGCTAAACGGGCAGCTTCTTCTTGTTTGCGCTGTTCCTCCGCTAATCGAGCGGCTTCTTCTTGCTTACGCTGTTCCTCTGCTAAACGATTCGCTTCTTCTTGTTTACGCTGCTCCTCTGATAGCCGAGCAGCTTCATTTGACTTATCTGTATTAGAATCAGATACTTCAGTAGCTTGTTTAACATTATCAGATTCTTTAGATTCTTCACCAAAAGCTATTGCAACAATCATAAGCAATGTAAACAAATAAACAAGTGACGCAATTGTTTTTTTCCACCACTTTCCGCTTCGAAAACCAAGTATTTTTTGATGCCATTTTCTTGTTTTAATTTTGAAAGGGATATTAGAAGTAGATAATATATTAGTAAACTTTTTACCAGAATTATTCATTACGAATTTGCCTTCATTATTACTAATTACAGTTTTAATTGCATAATGGTCAATAACTGTATTTGAAAAGAAAACTAAAGGCCAAATGTGAATCTGTTGAGCTTTTCGTTCCTTATCATTATATTCATATAGTAGTACACCATTATCTATTACAATAAAGTTACCCTTTTTCTGTTTTTCGTGGTAGTAACCCTCAACAATGATTTCAGCATATTTATGTTTTTCACGCAGAAGTCTCTCGCCATTTTTTGTATGTCCTAGATCATCTCGCTTCATTAGAAATGTTGTAATTTTGATTCCACGAGTTCGTAAATCTGCAAGTCTTTCAGAATGTAAGAAATAGTCAAAGTCATGAGTAACTGTTGTAATTATCTCATGAGATTGATTTACAATCATGTGTTCAAGAGTTTCAATAAATTCTTGACTATCATCATTTTTCTTAATATCATCAAATGTACGCTTAGATCTCCCAATTTTAAGAGTTATCTGCCACTCATGTTTGTCCTTACCATCATTTCGAACATCAATATCACTAATTTGTGAGTATTTATATACCATGTGTTCACGTTTAGACATGAAAATGATTGATTCAGATGTCAATATTAATACTCCGTCTAGTTCACGTCCGCTTTTTTTATCACATTCTGCCTCAATAACTTTTAGAACTTTTTCGGTAGAAGTTATTATTGTATTTTGTGCTTGTACTAATAATCTTTCATACTTTGAAACTAACGCTTTCTGACCAATTGTAGGTCGCTTACCTATCCACTTCTCCATTAAGTACCTCCATATATAGAAAACATTGTTGCTTATTAACATTATTGTATATAGTTGTGGGTACAATTAAAATTCTAAAAATCATACAGTTATACCACTTTATTACAAGCGGTTTCTTTTTTCACATAATTCCAAGAGGCTTACGAATCAGCTTTTCTTGAGGTAGTCATAAAGAAATAAAACTGTGTTTTCTTTTACACAGCTAAAAAGAACTTGGATAGAAAATACCTTTTGAATCTAGCTCTTGCTAGCATTTCATTCAATCCAAAAGTCAAAGGCGACTGATTTAAACTTGATATATTGTCATGCTCATCCCAAAATGACCAAATTCTGATGTTGGACCATTTACAACGCTATTTTCCTAAATTCTATTAAAACTATCTAAAAATGAATCTTATTCTCTTTCTTCTGCAAATTTGAATGAATACCCGTAATGAATCTGAGTCGACCCCTTATGCATTTCTTTTGGAAATTGTGTGAGTGCTGTACTATGAAACTTTTTATCACTTCTTAGTATTGCTTTCTTTTTAACTATTTCTGGATTTTAAATGATGCTAATCTCCTTCTTGTTTGGTACTAAAAAAATTATTTCTTTTCTTTCATCATTTTTGAATTCTGCAGCCTTAGTGGTTTCCTTCGTTAGATTAAAATTGTTTCTGCTGAAAATCGGATATAATTTTTCCATATAAATGGTCACCCTCATTATTTTTATTGAAATTATTAGCATCATAAAGGAAGTAGTTTTTATCATCAATATATAGTTGCTAATAAAAAGGATAAGCTGCTCATAAAAATACTAATCTTTTCTGGGCTGCTAACATCAACTTCTGCAGTCGGCGTTATCACTCCATCGATTATTGGATTCATTGTTTTCTAGTATTTGTAAAACTGTATGGAAACAATCGGTTCCGGAAAGAAATAAAGGGTAATTTAGAATGGAAATCGTGATGGCGCGTGGGAGCTTTTGATAGGAAACACCGGATTGAGAATTTTTGTAATTATTCCACTAGGAGGATTATAAAGTAAAATGATCAATGATTTCAGTTTTTTAATATAAGTAAAGGTGGGATTGTACTTCCTTTTTGTACTTTTCCTGTGTGAAAAATGTGTAAAATGATATCAAAACCTAGCTTTTTCAGCCTTTTTCCCGAAAAAAAAACACCTACAAACATTGAGATATCAACATTTGCAGGTGTTTTAACGTTTTTAAAATAAACTCGTTTTGATCTAAAGAGACCGGCTGTCGGGGTCGAACCAACACACCTTGCGGTTCACGATTTTGAGTCGTAAATTTAGCATGGGAAAAGAAAGTCAATAGGAATAAGGGTGAAGCCATTTTTTCGTTCTTATTCTTTATCCCCGTATACGATTCGATAGATATGCGTGCTTAATAAGGATGCTTACCAGAGGAACACCATTTTTAATAGTGCTGTTTAGCCTCTGAAATTAAATTCCTCGATAGTCCAGCCTTATGTTAATGTAATATCGGCTGGGCTATTTGTTATTCTTCTTCAAAAGACAACTTTTGTACACCGTTTACCTTGCTCCCTCTTTCGGTGGCAGGTGAATTGTGCATAGAACCTTCACCAACTACAAAAGGTTCGAAGTCTTTTGTCCCTCCACGAATGAAAAGATCAGGTACACCATCCACTCCAACATCAATAAATGCTCCTGGTGCCACTAACTTACCCGATTTACCTGCTTGTTTAACATCTTCCTCAGTTACTGCTCCAGCTCCATCCTTTTTGTTTGCCACGTAACAATAATGGGCAGAAGATACAGTGGCGAATGAAAAGCTAAGGACTAGAGTAGAAATTGAGATTTTGAGGTATTTGCCTGTTTTTATCTTCATGATGAAATCACCTCTCATATAAGGATAAACAACAATATATAATATTACGTTTGCTCCTACTTTAGACATGATAATAATTAATTTTCATTATTTTTTTAAAAAAGTGCCAGTCCCCCAGTACTTTAAAGAATTGAGCAACAGGCACGAATAATTCAAATGAAAATCGAAAAACTGTGAAGCCATAAATCGTGTACTTTAACGTTCTCATCTCATCATCTAAACCTTTATTTGTATGGCTTACTGTCTATAACCTCACTAACATTCTACCAATCAACTCCATCGATTTCCCCAAACGCTCTTGATAAGTCCCACTAATACTTACAAACTCAATCCCATTCTCCTCCAAAATTTCCTTCAACCGGTCATTATTATCTTCACGGACCTTTTGCTCCCCATGCACTCTTAATCCATCATCCACCCATTTGACGTCAGGCTCTAAATATAGACATAGGTCATATTTTTGAATGCGGGCAATTTCGTTTAAGACTGTTTGGTGTTTTTGATTGTACAGCTCTGAGTAAAATTGAGTAACCGCTGCTTCGGTGTCGATAAAGACGATTTTATTGGCATTTTTAATAGCTTCATATTCTTTAATTTTGTGGCCGTACGCAATGATCGGGTAATCTTCCTCTAAAATAATCCCATCGCAGCCTCCTAAATATTCACAATAATCTCTTCCGTATTCATTAACATAGGTTGTGTTATAAATGAGTGCCAGATTTCTAGTGAGAGTGGATTTCCCACAGCTTTCAGTCCCTAAAATGATTACCTTTTTAATAAAATACGGTTTTACCACCTCGGGAATGGAATCCCAATATTCAAAGATCCCTTTTTCCCGAATCTTGGTAGCAGAAATCTTCACCTGGTCTCTTTTTTCATCAATCAGGATGTGTTTCGCCTCTGGATATAATTCTTTAAAAATTGGTTCGTATTCAATTTCGGAGCTAAAAACAACATCGATCTTTTTACCAATCGCTTGTCGTATTTTCAAGGAGCCTTCTTTCCAGTTATAATCCTCGTTGCCGTCTTTATCCTCCACTGCTACAACTTTGACATTTTCCATTTCCCTTGTTAATTGTGAGAGCCATCGCAGCCTAATCTGAGCCGGAATGTAGGATAGCTTGCTTCCATCACATAATTCCCGATCCCTTTTTTCACTATGAGAAAGCACAACGAATAATTCATCCACCATTGAAGAAGCTTTGACAATTGCATACACATGCCCTTGATGCAAAGGCAAAAACTTTCCTCCAAAAAACCCAACCTTTTTCATTTACATCACTTCTCCCTTCTGTTTTTTATATACTTTCGTCCAATTGTAATAACCATATATGCTATTGATTAGAAAGGCCGACCACATGACAAGCATTGATACATCGTTGCCACCTTGTAAGATCAATGCCTTCACCCAAAGTACAATTGATAACACATTCACCGCGATCCAAAACAACCATTGCTGCGTGTATCTTTTTAACATGAGGATTTGGGCAATGACGGATAATATCGTGGTTGCAGAATCAATCCACACCACTTTTCCTCCGATTTTTTGTAAAAGCAGCGCATATAGAACAAAGATAATCAAAAAGGATGTCAACGTGGCGATCCAGCCTTTTTTCGTTAAAGCGTTGATATGAATATCTTCACCTTTTATCTTGTTGTCAGTTGTATGCTGCTTCCAAAGATAGATCCCAACAAATTGAAGCGGAAAATAAAACAGGGCATTAAGCATTACCTCTCCATATAGGCCATAGCCATACGAGATATAGGCGTAGGTTGCAGTTTGGACAATACCAAAATAATAATTACTCACTTTCCCTTTCGCGACTAAAACAACACAAAGCATTCCAGAAATGGACGTAATCAATCCTAGAATCGTATCATTCCAAGCAAAAAACAAGTAAATATTAATAAGCGTAAAAGTTAGAAGCCATAACCTTTCAAAAATGGTCCAATCTTTCCAAATTTGCATTTTTCATCACTCCTTATTAATTATAATTAACATATTGTTAATTATAAAATGTAAAAAAATTAATATTTGGCATTGTAAATCGATACATATGGCTCGTAATCATTAAATCGATACAGCTGTGCTTTATTTTTCGACCAACGATTTGTTTTTTGCGGTTCTCCATCCTTCACTACTTTTTCGATAAAAGGTAAGGTTGGGGCTTTCCGAAAAAATTGAGCATCCAGCTTAAGCCAAGGCTCATCCATGACGGTTAACAAAACCCCTTGCAGTTCCGATAGGACAAATTGCTTTGGCAAGAAGTTTTTCGCCAACGTTGTTAAGGACATATCTTTTTTTATAAACCATAAAGCTTCTTCAATAATTTGCCTATGGTCGAAAGCCAACTCGAGCTGAAACACTTCGTCCATGGAGAATAACTCTACCTCTGCTGCATCATCTGCTGCTCTCCTTTTGACGAGCTTATTTTCTGGAACAATTGCGTAATGGGCATTTGAAATAATCCATCCCCGCCTATCACGGCCAAATTGATCATAGACGCCAAAATGCTTGATTCTTAACCCTGTGACTCCTGTTTCTTCGCTTAACTCTCTAACCGCTGCATCATATGCGGTTTCCTCCGGTCTTATAAATCCACCTGGCAATGCCCATTTCCCCGCTTCTATATTGGGGTTACCTTCTTTTGTTTTCTCCGCTCGTTTAATGAGCATAATTTTTATTTTTTTTTGTGGAGGCTTATAAGGACCCACTTCTGTAGAAATAATAGTAAAAACGGCAATATCACTCGTATAGCCATCAGGAGTTCGATACTTGTTCACATCATAATTTAACAATTCCTCGCTCATCTTCTAATCACCTTTTTTGAATTATAATTAACATTTTGTTAATTGTTATAAGCATGATATCACATTGTTGTATTGTCTGTCACTACGTTTTTTGAGAAAATATGTAAATTGTCTCCTGTTAAGGATTCAAAGCCATCCATAAGCAGCTTTTTTATATAAAGTGAGCTCCAAAAGCTTATGCCTATGACCTATTACTACCTAAAGGTCATAGGCACATAAATGAATACAGTAGTACTCATACTCAAGTAGCAGCCTAAATTATTGTCTAACTTTTTGGGTTTAGATCATTCTATGGCATGCCCCTTCCGCTGGATTTCGCTTGGTGAAAAGGATAAAAATTCACCAGACGCCACATTCAGTTGCTCTTCGACAACAAATCAATATATTATAGTTTACGTATTGGTAAATTTAGGTTCCCTTTTTTGGATAAAGGCTTCAACGCCTTCTATTACATCGTTCGTTTGAAATACATGACCAAAATTTTCAGCTTCCGTAACTAAGCCTTCATGAAGCGGTTGTTCGCAGCCAATGTCAATAGAACGTTTAGCAAAAGTAAGAGCAGGTAAAGAAAAGCTGCTAATAGACTTTGCGAGTTCCAGCGCCTTTTCAAAAGATTTCCCTCTAGGAACGACGTGATTGACTAGCCCAATTTCTTTGGCTTCTTCTGCAGTTAAAGGCTCACCGGTGAAAATCATTTCTTTTGCTTTCGCTTTGCCAACTAGACGCGGAAGCCTTTGTGTGCCTCCAGCACCTGGGAATAAACCTAATTTAATTTCGGGAAGACCAATCTTGATTTGTTCCTCTGCTATTCGAATATCGCAGCATAAAGCCAGTTCACATCCTCCGCCTAATGCCACCCCGTTTATGGCAACAATCGTTGGCCGTGACAAACTTTCAATTTTGTTAAGTGGTTCCTGAAGCCAAAGTGACTTTTGCTTCGCTTCCTCCATTCCTTTTCCCATCCATTCCGGGAACCCCTTAATATCTCCTCCAGCTACAAAAGCTTTATCGCCTTCACCGGTAATAATTACGGCTGTAATTTCAGAATCGCTTTCAATTTCATCAATCACAAGATTCAATTGTTCTAAAACGCCAGCACTAAGTACGTTTACAGGCGGATTATCAATCACAATTTTTGCGATCTGGCTCTGCTTCGTCCACGAAACTACTTGAACTTTATTCATTGGATTTCTCCTCAACTTTCTGTTTAGAAAGAATTTAACTCCCATTAAGATTGTAAATACTTTAAGAGAAGGATTATTTAATTCACTCAGCTAAACTGATTTCGTAAAATATACTTTTGCACCTTTCCGGATGGAGTACGAGGTATTTCATCAACAAATCTTACTTCTCTAGGCTTCTTATAGCTAGCCAAGTATTGTTTACAGAAATCAATAACATCCTCTTCTGTAAGATTTGACCCTTCTTTCTTAATAATAACAGCGCATACAGCTTCTATATATTTCGGGTCAGGAATACCAATAATAGAAACTTCCTTCACATCCTGATGGCGATAAATTACATCTTCAATCTCCGCTGCATAAATGTTCTCACCGCCGCTTCGAATCATATCCTTTTTTCTGCCTACAATTGATAAATAACCATCTTGATCGAATACTCCCAAATCTCCTGTTTTACACCAGCCATTCACAAATGTTTCCATTGTTGCATCCGGCTTCCTCCAATACCCTTCTGAAACACCCGGACTTTTAATGGCAATTTCTCCAATTTCTCCAATAGGAAGAGGCATTCCATTATCATCAATAATATTAATTTCTGTAAGAGGCATAGGCTTTCCAACTGTATGGCCTTTCGTAAAAGCATCCTCTGAATCGAGCGTAGCCGCAATTGGCTGACCTTCAGTTAAACCGTAAACTTGAACAACCCCAAGATGAGGATACTTCTTTTTTAACTGTTCAAGTGCCCATGGCATTAACGGGTCACCGCCGGAATATATCGTTTTTAACGACTTTAGCTGATATTTATCCAGCTCAGGATAATTTAGCATCTCATAAATCATAAATGGGAATAAAAAGCAATCAGTTACATTTTCGCGTTCAATTACAGAAAGAATTCTACCAATCTCAAAGCCGTGGCTTTTAGTTATGATGATAGATCCTCCCATCATCAAGATGGGAAGTGCAATATCTTCCATCGCTCCAACATGATAGAGAGGTCCAGTAGTCATCCCAATCTCTTCCCCAGTAAACTTCCATTTTAATGCCTGTATAGCTGAAAACCAGTATGTTGTATCATGGGTCCAAATTGCAGCTTTAGGTCTGCCGGTTGTCCCTGAAGTATACATCAGCATAACTGGATCGTTTAGCTTTATGTGATTTACTTTCACTTCATCTGCTAAAACGCTTTCTAAAATACTCCAAGGCTCAGACCAACTCGGAATCACTTTTTTACTATTTTCGAGACAAATAAAATGCTCAACAGATACTTGATGAAGAACTGATTCCAGCTTTTGGGATAAATTTGAATGAAAGCATAATATCTTCGTCTGCGAATCATTTAATGCATATTCGAGCTCGGCACTTGAAAGCCGAAAATTAAGCCTAACGGCAACAGCTCCAATTTTTGCAACAGCAAAATAGAGTCCGAAATATTCGAGACAGTTATAAAGCAAAATACCAACACGGTCTCCTTTTCGTACACCTAGTTCGCTTAGCTTATTTGCATAAGCGTTTGATATATGGTGCAGATCCGAATACGTCCATGATTTTCCCGTTTCTTCCCGTATGGCTATTTTTCTTTGATTCAACGGATTTAAATCATTTGCCATTTTTCTTGTAATAAAACCTACATCCAATGAAATATCCCCCATTTCCTGTGCATCGTTCTCACCTTTTATGTTGCAAGTTTAGTGCCAAAACTCCAAAGGTCATTATCATCAATATTTTCTGAATTAACCAAACATGTTTGCCCTTGATTTTTTCTGCCTTACCGGAAAAGCCTTACTACACACCTGCTTATCCTTATTAATGCAAAAAACGCGTCTTTTAAGCTATTTTTCTGTAAAAAGGAATTGCTTTTACTTTTGTATCTCATTTTTAGGCATCTTATTTTTGATACACTCTCATATCTGATAATTCATAATATTTGAAATAACAGATTAGTATTTATATAATTTTTAATAAAGGAAGGTGACTAGTTAGATGAATATAAACGTAGAACATAGTAAGCAATATTCAAGCATGCTTAAATTGCTCGAATCCACCATAGCAATGTCACAAGATGGTATTTATGTATGTGATAAGAACGGCAAAACATTGCTTATTAATGATGCATTAATTGAAATAACTAACATTTCTAAAGAACAGTATTATAGTCACACTCTTAAAGAATTGGTGAAAAAAAATATTATTCCCAACACTTGTGCCTACCAAACATTAAAAAACAAAAGAAAATATAACATGGTCATTGACTATTTCAATGGTAAAAAGGCGATCGTGTCTTCCACACCCGTTATTGATGAGAATAATGAAATTTTTTGTGTAGTATCAAATGTAAGAGACATAACAGAATTAAAAAATTTGCAAGAAAAACTTGAAGAAGCAAACCGAAGAAATAACGAATATCAAAGACTTTTATTTCAAAATGAACAGCTTCTTTTTGATTCTAATCTTGTTTATCAAAGTAAAAAAATGAAAAACTTAATTTCACTGGCTTTTAGGTTTGCAAAAAACGAATCACCCATCTTACTATTGGGTGAATCAGGAGTCGGAAAAGACGTCATAGCTCAATACATCCATAAAATGAGCCAAAGAACCGGGGACTTTGTGAGAGTAAATTGCGGTGCTATTCCAGCACATTTGCTAGAGTCAGAACTTTTTGGACATGAAAAGGGAGCTTTTACTGGGGCAGATAAAAATAAGGTAGGACTGTTTGAATTGGCTAAAGGAGGAACCATTTTTCTAGATGAAATTGGAGATATGCCATATGAATTACAAGTAAAAATATTAAACGTTTTACAGGATAAAAAAATCAGGAAAATTGGCGGCACTAAAACACAGCATATAGATATGCGAGTTATTGCAGCTACTAACCTTGATCTACAATCGATGATTGAGCGTAAAGAATTTAGAAAAGACCTGTACTATCGTTTAAATGTTTTACCTATAACAATACCTCCTCTTCGAGAGAGAAAGGAGGACATCATTGCACTGACTCTTTATTTTTTTAATAATCTTGAAAAAAAATATAAGGAAAAAAAGCAAGTTGGAAAAAACGTCTTAGAATGGCTTCTTGCCTATCATTGGCCAGGAAATGTACGTGAGTTAAACAATGTTGTAGAACGAATGTACCATATGAGTGAAACAAAGATTATTACATTGGATAACCTTCCACAATCTATACAGGATCAGTGTATTCATCACCAAAAACAATTTAGGAGCTTAAATCAAATTGAGCCAAATCTCCCCTTAAAAGAAGCAGTTGCCATTTTTGAAAGGAATTATATTTCAGATGCAATTAAGACATCCCCAACCTTAAAAGAATGTGCAAACAAGTTAGAAATTGGAATATCCACTTTAATGAGGAAAAAAAGTAATCTTGGAATTGTCCTTGATAAGGAAACCGATAAAAACTAGAATAATCTAATCATTGTTAAATGAAGTCCTTTATTGAACAATGATTCCTCCCCTTTTTCAGTAAAAAGATTTTGTCACACCCATAGTCAGTCTATCGTACGTATACGAGGAATGCACTAAATGAGACCACCATCGTAGCTAAGAAGTTTATGCCTATGACCTTCTAGTAACAGAAGGTCATAAGCACAAAAGTGAGAGTGTATCCAAGTGATACTTGTTATTTTCCAAAAGGGATGAAATTACCGAAGGGTGCAATCCATCAAGATAACTTAAAGTACCACGAAGAATTCCCCATATATATTAGTTAGAAGATCACTTCAGGATTGCTTCTTTAAAAATTTTATCCGTGCCCAGTCATCCAGTTTTTTTACATGTTTTTTTCCAATAGTAAAACCGTACAGAATCAGCAGCAAAATGATTAGCGTAAATAAATCCACTTTGTTTGTGAAAATGAAATTAATAAGCCCCATTAGTACTTGGGGAATTACACCTATGCTGGCAACTAAAACTGCGGCAACCTTGAACCAGAAGTCTGATTTTAAGCCGTACCTAGCATATAGAAGGAAAAAGATTGAAGCCCATGCCAGCACCTCAAGGATCCCTAAGATGATCCATTTATTTTCTACTAAAACATTCAAGGTTCCACAACCTCATCTTTTTAGGATTTTTCCTCTAAATTTTGTTGCCCAAAAAGTCGTAAATTACATAGACAATTTAGGATCATCATTCGTTGTAAAATCCGTAAGATCCTCGGCTGTTTCGGTAACCATAACTGGGAATTTTTTCGCAAATAAATTACCTGCAAACATATAAAGCAACGATGTAGCAGCTAAAGAAACAAAGTAATTATAATCCAAGAAGATTAAGCCAATTATTATACCTATTAAATAACATGATAAGGATACGGGATTGATTCCATGCCAGTAGGAATATTTCCCCTTGCTGTTAAATAGATCCCCTAGACTGTATTTCCTTTTTCTGAAGTAAAAATAATCTACGACTATGATTCCCAGCGCAGGGCCACCCGCAGCACCGAATACAGCTAAAAACACGTCTAAAATTGGTCCAAACTTCCACGGCTGTAATACAAACGCAAGCACGCCCACAAGGACGGTGGCTGTCTTAAAATTAATCTTTTTAGGGGCAAGTGCGCATATTACATACACTGAAGGGAATAGATTTGCGGCAGTATTTGTCGATAATTGTGCTACGAATACAAACAAGGCAAATATTGCGATTATTATATTATTCCCTCCGGCTACTAAATCCGTAAGGTACGGCAGCACTTCTGAACCTGTCATGCCGGGTACTAAAACTACAGCAATAATGCCAATCATTGTAAAAAACATAAATGCAGGCGCGGACCAAATAATATAGGAAAGCAAGTGTGCTCTTGCGGATTTTTTCATGTTGCCATTTTTTATCTTACAGTCCTTAGTAAAATCGTTAAATCCCATAGCAACTGCCGCATAGCCACCTAAACAAACACCAAAGCCGTAAAGCCAGCTTTTACTTGTTCCCCCTGTACGGCCAAGGTCCCAAACATCCATCAAAGTCACATTATGAGTTTTCATCAATACATAAAACATAATAATACCAATTACGATCATCAGTGGTGCAGCAAAAGTCGTAAATCGTTCAATCCCTTTGGCACCGGATATGGTTACTAATATGAGCAGCAATGCATTAATAATTATGGCAACTACCATATTATTAAACCCAAATACTGCTGTCATGAACATGTTTACTGCAGTTGCGCCTATAAACCCGTTTAATCCTACAAAAATAATCGCAGGCATTGCTCGCACAAGTCCAACAATCTTCCCTCCAAGCGGTCCTGCTACCGCTGTTATGGTTGTGGCGAAGGAAACACCGTATTTCAGTCCAATCTCCTGTGTAGCAAAACAGGCTAGACACACTAGCACCTGACCAATCAGATTAATCCAGACAAGTTCTCCAATTGTATAATACTGTACCAAGGGGGTCATAACTAAAAAGCTTGTCACCTGCACCGCGATTCCGAACCAAATCATACCGATTCCAAATGGACCGATCGTTCTTTTGGAATACTCTACTGGAGCCAACGATTCGCTATAGAGGTCATGTTCAGATTTTGCCTGAAAATCTATCATTCTATTCCCCTCCCAAATTGTTTTCGGAAAAACATCATTTTTACCGTTGCCTCCAGAGTATGAGTCCTTGATGTCAGTCTAGCATCGTTACACCAACATCAAGGCCTTCACGCGCACCTATAAAGCACTATATTATCTGCCTAGTTCCCCCTTTCCCACCTTGTAAATTCCATATTTACAGATTCTACTAGATTCTGACAGATCTCTTTCCATAGCACTTCGCCCTTGTCCTTAGTTGCTAGAGATGCCTTCCACAGTACACCGCTCTCTGCCGTTATTCTTTTTGGTATAGGCAGCATGTCGTAAAATGGATAGTATTCCGCCTTATCATCCTTTGCCTTCGAAAAATCGACTAACTCAGGTGCCACATACATCATCACAGATGTTTCAAAAATTGAAGCATGCTCAATCCCCCACCCAGGAAATTGTCCCTCAAATACATACTCCATTGTCTCAGGCTTTAAATCACTAAAAGGAGTTTCAATAATAAGCAACTTTAAATCGGGATAATCATTTTTTCTATCCTCGTACACATTGTAAGCAGCGTCATAGATAAAATTGGAATTCTCAAAATGCCAATTAAAAAGGACTATTTTTCTAAAACCCGTTCTGATAAATTCCTTCACAACGTCCATAATTACTGCGGTTAAGGTTGACCCACTAACTGAAGTTGTTCCTGGGAAGGTCTGCCCACCACCAGTGCAGGGACGCGAGCGAAATCCATAAGTCACAGTAGGTGCAACGATCAAGTTTGTTTCCTTTGCCACGTCAAGTGCCATTCTCTCCGAAAGTAGTGCATCTGTACATAGAGGCATATGTGGGCCATGCTGTTCCGTTGCACCTATTGGTAGAATTACTCCACATCCATTATCAACAGCATCCCTAACCTCCATCCAAGTCATTTGAGACATTAATCTTTTACTCATTGACCACACTCCCTTTCTACTTTTAGTTACACAAAAAAGCCGGCAAAAGACTACCTCGCTATTAGCTTATGATGGCAACTTAGACAAGCTGATTGCAGTGCCACAATCATAACGAAGTTTCGAATAACTAAAACAATTGCATAATCTACTCCCTAAGCGATTTTGTTCACCCTCAAAACCATTGATAGAATCAGTGAAAGCGCCGTCGAAAATTGGTTTCCGCTCTTAGACTTCTCTAATGGAATATTTATCCAGTTCTATCACTGTTCCTTTTGTTTATGGTCAAATGAGTTCAAATCGCTTATATAGCATGTATACTCTCTTTGTGATGAGACAGAACATTTTTTTGATCTTCTTAATCCCTAAGGGTCCTATCTTAAGGAACAAACAAGTAAAAATAAAAAGGACATCAAAAACGTATAAAGTGGACCTACAATTTTTATGGATAGGAAGTGGAAATTATTTTCTTCTTTTTTGGAGAATGGAGCAAAAGATACATCAAAATCTCTCAGTCTTCATAAATTTATTCTTAGAGGATAATAATCCGCTTTACGAGGAGGCTATATATGAAAATATGGCGTTTAGGTCATGCGATGTATGTATTGAAAAGCAAATTAGGAAAAAATTATCTGATTGATCCGTTTTTCGATATGAATCCTGGATTTGCAAAGGAGTTAGACCATGCTGATTTTTACAAATCAATAGATGCTGTTTTTTTAACTCATGGCCATTTAGATCATACGAGTGGTTTATCTAAATTTATTCAATATAAACCAGATATCATGATTGTTGCACAGTATGATTTAGCCATGATTCTTCTTCAAAAGGGAATGAAAAATGTTTTTCCGATTAATTTCGGCGGGAGCGCTTCGCTAGATGATGTACATGTAACAATGGTTCAGGCCTTACATACATCATCCTATGGCGAAACGGAGGGATTACCTGTGTATGCTGGGGAGGCAGCTGGCTATATATTTGATTTTAAAGATGATTATACCGTTTATCACTCTGGAGATACTGGTTTAATGCTTGATATGAAGCTGATACAAGATTTCTATCAGCCTGATATCGCCATCCTCTCATCATCTGGTCAACTTACAATGGGACCGAAAGAGGCTGCTTATGCTATTCAGCATTTATTAGATGTGAAATACGTTATCCCAAGCCATAACTTTCCAACCGAAAAGACCGCAACCAATTTAGACTCTTATACAAAGCTAACAAAGATTTTTCCAATTGTAGGGTATATGATGGATACTGGCAGAGAGTTAGCAGAATTATTAAAAGACTATTCAAAGACTAAAGTAATTGAACTTTCTTTTGGAGAAGAAAGAGAGTTTACGAAGGAAAACGTTATTGATTAAGAATAAGGGCCTAAACTTCAAACAAATAGTTTAGGCTCTTTTCTTTAGAATTAGTTAACGTATCGGTACATGCTTAAAATTTAATAATATTTATTATTTAAAAAATCTAGGATACGCCTCATTCTAATGAGGAAGAAATATATGAAACCATTTCTCTTGCTGCATAGGAAACATACTTATTTTTCTTAAAAATAATTCCTAACTTCCAAATTATAGGTGGATTATCGATAGGAATAGCTTTAATGATACTTTGATCTACTCTTTTTGCAACGGATTGAGGAAAAATCGAGATACCTAGATTCTGGCCCACCATCTCCGTGATGAAATCCCAATAGATACTCTGATATGAAACATTGGGTTGAAATCCTACTTGTATACACTCCTGCATAATTTGCTGATAGAGAGTAGAATCATCTGGAAAAAGGACAAATGATTCATCTTTTACCTCCAGCAAAGAAACCTTCTCTCTAGTAGCGAGAGGGTGAGAAGAATGAACAAATAACATCATCTCCTCTTCTATAAATGGTATAACATCAAATTCATCATCTACGGGTAATGCAGCTACACCTAAATCTAGTATTCCCTCATTTACAGCTTGCTTTATTTTTATTACATGATTTTCTACTAATTGTATCGAAATATCGGGATACAATTCTCGAAAGCCTTTTATGATTTTGGGAAAAAATAAAAATCCTATGAGAGGAGGAACCCCTATTTTTAACTTTCCTTTTTTCAAATTCATCATATCGTTTAAAAGCGAAGATAAATCATCATGCAATCCTAAAATCTTTTGTCCTTCCTCAAATACAATTTCTCCAGCAACGGTTAACTCAATTTTCTTCGCTGATCGATCAATAAGTTCAACTTTTAACTCATCTTCTAGGTTTCGGACCATTTTGCTAATGGTTGGTTGAGATAAGCATAGAACTTGAGCTGCTCGTGTAAAGCTTTTTTGCTTTGCCACTTCTATAAAATAGTACAATTGCTTAGTATCCATTTTTGACCCCCCTATAGATATATTTCATGATTATTATATATATTATTCATATTACCTATAATTAGAGTGGAAGTACACTAGCTTTGATAAGTATAAGCAATAAATGGGGCGACATTTTTTAGATATGATAGTAATGAGATTATCAATGAGAAGATAAGAGACAATAAAATTAATTGTAACTCCATTTAGAATATAGAAAACTAGCTAAATTTTAAAAAGATTGCTATTTTAAGATAATTATGTTCTACATCACAGCTTGTAAACTGGAATAGTAATTACACCCTTTAACCATAGAAAAAATGCATGGTTTTTATTATTTATATTCATTTTACTTA
Source organism: Bacillus sp. JJ1773 (assembly GCF_036962035.1). Classification (NCBI taxonomy): domain Bacteria; kingdom Bacillati; phylum Bacillota; class Bacilli; order Caryophanales; family Bacillaceae; genus Bacillus; species Bacillus sp. JJ1773. The sequence goes on along the minus strand of NZ_JBALNX010000001.1, from coordinate 34,010 downwards.
TATTAAAATATCAGTTACATTAATAGATGTTAAGGTATTTTTTGAAAATATAGTATAAATGTTATAACACAAAGGAGGACTTCAATAATGAAAACGTAAACAAAATGACTATGATGAATTAAATTGTTACACGGAATGAGACTGGGATGGAAGAGGATATACCTTAGCAAATATTGTAAATGTTCAACACCAAGAGTTTTATCTTAATTTAATAATTAATTTGAATAAAATTGCTGATAAGTGTACCTATTATCTTAAATT
>NZ_JBALNX010000001.1:4566-33688 GCF_036962035.1 Bacillus sp. JJ1773 | reverse complement strand
CAAGTGTTATTAGATTGAGGTGTAAGTTTTGTAAAGGTTTAATTATCGATCACGGTAAAAATTTCTAGTTAATTTAAAAACAAAGGATGTAATGTGAATTATTCAGAATAATAGTTGCTTACATAATATCCATAACAACTAGAATAAAGGGGAAAAATTAGAATGGATTTATTGGGTATAATTGGAATATTGTTAGGTGTTTTAACAATTATTCTCCTTATTATTAAAAAGTTCAGTATCATCATTGCTGCACCCATAGCGACAATTGTCGTATTGCTATTTAACGATGTACCTATACTAGAAACCGTATTTGGCAAAGAAAATTCTTATATGACTGCACTAGCTGGGTTTGTTGCATCCAATTTCGCTATATTCTTATTAGGTTCTGTATTAGCGAAATACATGGATAAAAGTGGGGCAACGATTTCAATTGCAAATAAAGTATTGTCGGTGGTAGGAACCAAGAACCCGTACAACGCATTGGTAGCATTATTTATTATTTCTGCCATTCTTACTTACGGTGGTATTAATGTATTCGTCATAATATTCGCATTAATCCCAATGGCTAAACCGATCTTCAGACAACTTGATATTTCGTGGAAATTAGTTACCATTCCTGTGTTTGGCGGGACTTCAACGTTTACTATGACAATGTTGCCTGGGGCACCTTCCTTACACAATATTGTGCCTTCAACGGCTTTAGGCACTACATTAACTGCTGCGCCGGTTATCGGAATCGTCACTTCCATCGCAGCAATAGTCTTCATATTAGTATTTATGAAATTCTCGCTGTCCAAAAGCTTGCGTAAGAACGAGACATTTCATGCAGATGAGAAGGTTGAAAGCAGTAATACGGAAACTGAGCGTGAGCTTCCACCATTTATTATCAGCTTACTGCCTATCATCGTATTATTAGGCATCATCTTACTATTTAGTTCTGTGAGTAACATCATTATTGTCGCATTAATTGTTGCGATCGTATTGAGTGCTATATTATTCCGTAAACAAATTGCTCAGCAAAAAGAGGTATTAAATCAAGGTGCTAACGAATCGTTATCATCAACAATAACAACTGGAAGTACAATTGCATTTGGTAGCATTGCAACAAGTGTTCCTGCGTTTAAGGGTGTATTTCAATTGATTCAATCCATTCCTGGACCTCCAGTACTTTCATTAATGATTGGTACAGGTCTTATAGGCGGTATTACTGCTTCAGCTGTTGGAGCAATTGGCATTTCTGTTGCGAATTTTGCCCCTATCTATTTAGAAATGGGACTAGATCCGGAAACGGTTCACCGCGCAATCGCAATCGGATCTGGAGCGCTATCAATTGTTCCTTATTCTGGATTCTTGATTATATTTAACAATATAACGGGATTAACTATGAAAGACACCTTCAAAAATGGATTTATCAGTATTAGTGTTACACACTGGATCGCAATGGCCGTTATTGTTGTCATGGCCATTTTAGGTTTAGCTTAACTAACTCTAGCAAGTTTTCATACTTGTTATGAATGATTCAACTATAACGAAACATATTAAGAACTTTATTCTAAAGTACTTTTTGAAATAAATTATCAATAAATCATCTAGGAGGAATTTATCATGAGTAAAAAAATTGGATTTGTAGGATTAGGAACAATGGGCTTCCCGATGGCAGTTAATTTAATGAAAGCTGGTTTTGAAGTAATCGGCTATGATGCTTTTAAAGGTGTTTATGAGAAAGCAAGTGCTGCAGGAATAACAATGGTAGAAACTTTAAATGAAGTGGCGGAACAAGCTGACGAAGCGATTATCTCAATGGTTCGAGACTATGCCCAAAATGTTGATATTATTTTTGGTGAGAACGCTATCTTATCTGCCCAACCTAAAAATAAAACAATTATTGTTATGAGTACACTTGACCCTGATACAATGAATGAATTAGGCAAAAAAGTCGAAGAAGAAAGTGATTTGAAATTAATTAGCGCTGCGGTAAGCGGTGGTGCTTCAGGTGCTCAAGCCGGAACATTATCGATTATGACAGCTGGTTCCGAGACAATCGTGAAATCTTTCCAACCATATTTTGATGCGATTGGATCCAATACATTCTACTATGGCGAGGAACCAGGCAACAGCCAAGTAGCAAAATTAGTTAATAATATGATTCTAGGTATTAACATGAATGCTCTAGCTGAAGGACTTAAATTAGGAAAACATTATAATTTACCTGAAGAAGAAGTATTAAACCTATTAAAAGTAAGTACGGGTGATAGCTGGGTAGCTAGAAATTGGAGCGATATTTCTGAATGGACAGCAGACACTGCCTTAGCCGTTCTACTTAAAGACTTAATTGCATCTTACAACCAGGGTGTTAAACATAATATTTCTTTACCATTCAATGCCTTATCATCCACACAATTATTTGACTCTATGGGAAAAGAGAAACCAGAAGCCAAATAATTAAATAAAGTTACCACTTAATTGGTTAATTATACAATCTCTCTAATAGGAAAGTGTTCTGTGCTAAACAGAATGCTTTCCTTATTTATTTAGCGTGAATGTTTCTTGTCCATTTTTTATTACCAAAATTCTATTAAGAAATTATCCTTAATAGTGACTTGGCCTTTTTTGTAATTCCTTCAATTATATTGAGTTTACGGGTAAGGAGGAATTCTATTTTCCCCGATTAATCCTTTACTTCACTATGATTTTTTCCGTGTATAATGCTGGAATCCTAAAACAAATATTTCTACAACCAAAGAAAAAAACAATTGATAAACCCCCATAAGTAAACGCTTGGATTTCATTCCATCCAAGCGTTATTTGTAAAAATTGCATTGTTATATGATTGGTTCTGTCCACACAGCCCGTTAGTTAGTGGGGAAATTCATTTCTACTAATTTTTTCACCGATGGAATATCAGCCGGAGCCCAATCTAGTGTACTGAGCTCATTTGGCTCTACCCATTTGATCTCCTTGTGTTAAGTGAGTCGCGGCTCCCCTTCTTTCAGTTTGCAGGCAAAAGTCGATAAATGAACGATACCAAAATCATACTCATAAACCGTATGATCAATTTGCCCGCCAATTTCAATTTGGCAATGCATTTCCTCCTTAATTTCCCGTTTTAGTGCTTCCTGCGGTGTTTCACCGACTTCTATCTTGCCTCCGGGAAACTCCCATTTGTACGGTAAAATTCTATTTGCTCCTCTTTGTGCACATAAAATTTTTCCATTAAGTATAATCACGGCGCCGACTACATATATATCCTTTTTCATTTAATCCCTCCATCAGATTTGATTTTACCATTTAATTCAAGAAGAATATTAAATACTTATCAATATTTACCATTAATTATTTCAGTTCCTCCCCCATTCTGTTCTATCAAACGTGAAAGCAAAAAAAAACAAGGTCACGAGAGAACTCATGACCTTGTAAATTATCAATTATTAATAATTAGAATAAGAAAATAAAAAGTCCACTTTCATAGAAGAGTTTGCTTTCTTTGACTCTCAATTTTTATCATACAAATTTTTAGACTAATTTCGAATAGCTCCGATCCCAACTAAGCTATCTGCATTTCATTATTTTTATTTCTTGTTCATTTAAAAGGATATCAGCAAACAACGTTCTTTCTTGAAAAGGAGCTCGATGGATGATCCCTGAGCTTTTCATTATCAAATTACCTGTTACACCAACGAAGCAACCTAATCTTCGGCTTGTTGATTCTAGCTTTCCTGGTTTTCTATAATCTAATGAATAGGATTGAGAAAAAAATAAACCGCTTTCATTGATCAATACCCTGTCATGTTCCATAACTTCCTCTAGAACAACTATACAACTAGAATCACTTTCTTCCATTACACTCTATCTTCCTTTCAATAGAACCAGTATGGATATGTTCCAATTAATTACGGGCATCCTTTAATACCTCCTGCAGAATCGGATAACCATCCTTTACCTTGATTTCCGCAATTAATCGACCTTCTCTAGCATCTTGTTCTAACTGTTTCCCAGTGTTTTCTTCTAAAAAGTATCGTTCAACTGGAATGTCGATGTATACAACTTTCTGGGAGTTTTGATCATCCCAATCGGAATAGGATAAGTAAGGACTCATGATTCCTTTAATGTAAGGGCTGGAGGATGGTTTTTTCTCTGTTATGATTACTGCTTCGTGGATCCCTGATTGTTGGTTTAATTCTAAAACGATGTAAACAGATGTATCTTTATAGTCTTTGAAGGAATGACCGTTACTCTCTAGTTTAGATTGAAGCTCCTTATCTAATAATGTTACAGGTAACCTCTCTATTTCAAATTGCAAATCTACGTAATCTCCATAGAACAAATCTCTTGGGTCAAAGGGGACTGTTTGCAGATAAATTGTTTCCCCAAAAAAGGTTGTTAAAAGCGGTTTTACTGTCATCCCTAACAAGATGATGACAGGAATGATTAGCGCAAGGAGAAATTGTTTATTCTTTGAAAGTTGGATCATTCTTTTTCCCTCCCTTTCTTGTTCGCTCAAACCAAATACCTAGTGCGATCAAGAGAATCCCGCCAATAAGGAATGCGATTGATTTGTTCATGAATTGCAATGATAAGTCTACATAGAAACGCAGGATAAACACACATACAATGGCTACCCCGAATAAATTTCCTTTACTTGCCATTGATAACGCATAGATGCTATATAATACTCCTATTACAATACAAGGGATTAAGGCCTTTGTATCAGTTGTTGCCCATTTAGGGAAACTTTCTTCCCATAAGAAAGGGATTGTTAGCATGATTGCTGTTATAAAGTGCACAGCTGAACCGATTACTTTCATGGGTAATTCATAATCTTTATGCCGAATATGCGTATACGCCAGACCAAGTACAAATAAGATGACGAGCAGCAAAATAATATTTTCCATTTCATAGAATACAAAGAATGTTACGATCGCCTGAATGACCATAAAAGTGTTGATAGTAAATAAAATGATAGACTTGTTTAGGAACTTGTGACCTACATAGAACAATGGTGGTATTAATACAATGAATATCCAAGGGAAAGATGCTGTTTCTGCAAGAGTTCGGAAGTAGAAATGCGTTTGGATAAATTGAAATAAAATAAGCATGTTAACCAGCAGCATAATTTTGCTGTTTTTTTTCATGATAAAATGCCCAAATAAGAATAAAAGAGGAATAAGAAAGATGGAGAGATACCACAAATCACTTTCGTAATGGATGAACTTCAGTTCGATAAATACATAAATAAATATTAAACTGATAGCTTTTAATATTTTATCTTTACAATAGAACGCTAACGGCAGAGTTCCTAACCCCCACCATATGAAAGTATTTTCTGCTTTGCCTCCTAAGTGGAATAGTTGTCCTATGTAAAATAACTCTCCACCAAAAGCAAATACCCCAATATAATAGAAGGCTTTGGCTATATACGGTCTCTTATTTTCTAATAGTCTGGCTGTTATGAAGAAACCAATTAAGATTGCGAGCAATGAGACATATTTTGTACTGCTTGTCATATTAGACCAGTTACTTGCTATAAAACTTAAAATACCTAATCCGATAAGCAAGGCTCCTATTGTTAAAAGGATGGAAATCATGTTGATTTTTTTACTCGGCTTTAATGCTTCATTAGGATACTCATAAAGTGCAATCAATTTATCTGCTTGGCCTTCTTGAAGGTTACCTGTTGACTCTAAATACTTGAATTCGTTCTTTAGGAAGTCGTATGACGACCTGTGTATGACTTTCTTCAAGTTCTTTACCCCCAGTTATTTCTTCGTGTTCAAAAAATCTATAACCTTTGTTTAAATCTATTCAAAAGTAACCATCCCATTCACTTATTCGTCAAAATATATTATTTTTTTTCGAACATCATTTTTATTATCCATTACAAATCTCAATATACTTACACAAGAAATCGACTTTTATATCAAGTCATTCTTTTGTCATGTGGAACATCCTTTAGAGGGAAATTAGTGTTGTACTGAAGTTAAAAATTTCAACTATTTATTCTAAATAATTTCATCCTTGTTTGGGAGAGGGACATAACCCCACGTCCCTTCCATACTTGAAATTACTCTCCAAGTTCAAAACCATTTACAAAATAATCCAAAGTCTCAAGCTCATCCTCATTCAAGTCTCGATTGACAATCGATTGATAGGCATTTTTTATATCATCATATCGCCCTTCGAATTGTTCAGTTAAATGGGCGATATTCCTTAACAATTTGGCCTCTTGCTGATATTCGTGTTTCGATACTGGCTTCCAATGAGAAAGGATGTAGGTTTCTGCATCAAATTGGTCGATTTTGTCTAAAAGCTGAAGTGTCCGTTTTACGGTCAGATTTCTTTTACTAGCATAAAGGTTAGCGTAAATCGCATCCCCCAAAAACAATATTTTTTCTTCTTTTATATAGACAATGACAGAGTCTTGTGCATGATCGCCGCCAACATGCTCAATTTGACAAGTGACTTCGCCTAGGTCAATGTCCATTCTTTTTTCAAAAGTTACTTCTGGAAGCTTTATCTTGATATCCCTCTCGCTTCCGAACTCTTTCTTTATAGCATTTGCGCAAAATTCAATCTCCACACCAGATTTAACTCGTTCATCCAAGGCAGCATCTGTCCATTCGAACGAAACGAGCTTTTCTAGCTCATCTTTCGTTTGTTTGGAAGCAACAGAAATCATGTCTAATGCGTAAGCACTACTAAACTTGGCTGAGGGATATGATTCTTTTCTAACTCGCTTAGAAAATACCTCGTATGTGCTTCTGAATTGCCAGCGTCTATCATTAAAGACCGTTTTTCTCCAATGACCACGCCTAAAATTGGCCGATCAGTCTCCGAAACAGGTGTTTGATACCAAAAGCGATTACTAATTTTCTCTAAAGTTTGCATCTGCATTCCTCCTACTCTTTTTGCCTTTTTCAAATAATCTTATTATACAATTTTTTTCCCAGTAGGATACGAAGTTTAAAGTAATCGTTTTTTTAGCAAATTAGATCTGGCAATTGTATAGTAGATTTATATTAATAATAAAGTTCGAATATATATGAAAGGATTTTACTGATGAATCATTACGATACTGATGAAAACAAAGAAAAATTCGAAGAACCGCCATTAGAGGATTTCTTGCCAAATGAAGAAGATGAATGGTTACGAGAAAAACAGAAAAAGCGAAATATAATTGTAAAAAGAACTATTTCAGTTGGTGTAGCGATTGCTTTAATAGTAAGCCTGCTTCAAATTTGGCCTCAAGTCTTCAATCTATCATCAATAAATTTTTTACAGAAATCAGCTGAACTATCGAAACAGGAAGATATTCAGGCATATAAAGAGGCTGTTGTTACTGTACACAACCAGTATTCTAAAGGAACTGGATTCAATATATCTGAAAATGGGTTAATCATTACGAATCATCATGTTGTCGATAACATGTATCCAATAACGGTCACATTCTCGAACGGGGACATTTTCCAAGCCACCATTTTACAATTATATCCCGACATCGATCTTGCCTTTTTACAAATTAATGGGGAACAATTACCCGCACTTCCTTTAGGACAGCCTAATACATGGGCTGCTTCCGATCAAATTTATGTGATTGGCAATCCGCTTTTACACAATCAAATTGCGATTGATGGAGTAATACTTGAAGGATCAGAAAAAAATGGAGTACTTATGCTTTCATCCCCTATATATAACGGAAACAGCGGAAGTCCTGTTATCAATTTAGAAGGAAATGTGATTGGAGTTGTTTTTGCAATATCAACGAAGGATCAAATAGGACTTGCCATTCCGATTGAGAAGGTGCTGGAGAAATTACCTGAAGGGTATTAAAGATCGAGTACAATTCATTCATATTTACTATAAAAATTCTACAGATTTAGCACCTCCAATATTTTTGCTTTCTTTGGATCTTTTGAAAATGACCATAATTGACTGCCACTTGTTTGAAGTTTTTTCCTTCGATGGACAAGCGCCGTTTCCATATCTTTATTTTTCCATAGTTTAAATGAGGAAATATTTCTTCATTAAATTAATGGTGGTGACCTAATTGGGTGTAACGTTTACCGGTCTTACTACAGGTCCATTTATAGTTCCTGGAAGGGTTACTGGCGACCCGACTGCAGTTAGTCCCGATAACTTTTTTATTGTTGTGAAAAATCCAACAACCACTCCTTTGCAAATTCGATTTTTTCTGGATGTTTGCTTAGAACCTGAAACAATGAAAGTAGAACATTTTTCCACCGATATGATCACTATTGATGCTGACAGTTGTTTTACGTCTCCTGGCCCAGTAAATTTTCCTTTGGCTCCTAGGTTTGTTGTTCGTGTATCAATGATTGGGGATATTCGTACAAAAGGGGAATTACTTGAGGCGGAAGTCGTTGGCTTTCGTACATTTGATTTAATGAATGAACCAACCATGTTCTTCCGTCATCATGATTTAATACCAACAAACAATATTTTTGTGCCTGAAGGCTTACCTGTCCCTTCATCTAGTAATTCGCTGTGGAAGAAGCATTCAAGGACGGGATGATGTTTTAAGTAGTTCTGAATTCTTCAGGTAGAGGGAAATTTGCGGACTGTGGTTCCGTTATTTCACAAAATAACCTATATGTCATAGACTTATCGGTCTTAGGGTTCCGTTAATAGGGTTCAAGGGGGGAAATTTTATATGATTTTCATCGATTAACGGAACAGGTGTCCGTTAGCTTATGGAAATAGGGGGATTTTAAGTAAATAGCTGAATGGGAGTCCGATAAATTTTGAGAGTTTAACAAGTAGGGTTTAATAATAGTTTGCGAAACTAGAAAGGCAGCTTACTTGATGGTATTGGATTAAAGTCAATTAAGAAAAGCCGACTCAAAAAGATCGTTCATTAACAATCCCCCAGAGTCAGCTTCATTTATTAGTATTCATTTAATTTCTAGTAAAGCTTCTTCCTTACTTAATGTGTCTTACACTTATCGTAAAGACCTTTTTCCTTCAGTACCTTAATCAATGTTTCGCCCATTACAGATGGTGTGTCGGCTACTTCAATTCCGCATTCATTCATGACGCGGATTTTTTCATCCGCAGTACCTTTACCGCCTGAAATGATGGCTCCAGCATGTCCCATACGTTTTCCTGGAGGTGCAGTTCTCCCTCCAATGAACCCAACTACAGGCTTCGTCATATTCGCTTTTACCCATTCAGCAGCTTCTTCTTCAGCCGTTCCGCCGATTTCCCCGATCATAATAACTGCATAAGTTTCAGGGTCTTCATTAAACGCCTTTAATACATCGATGAAGTTCGTACCGTTAACAGGGTCGCCACCAATACCTACAGCAGTCGTTTGACCGATTCCAGCTTGAGTTAACTGATGAACGGCTTCATATGTTAGTGTTCCAGATCGTGAAACAACTCCCACATGTCCTTTTTTATGGATATAGCCTGGCATAATCCCAATTTTACATTCATCTGCCGTAATAACGCCCGGGCAGTTAGGACCAACAAGACGAGTCTTCTTGCCTTCCATATAGCGCTTTACTTTTACCATATCCAACACAGGAATATGTTCAGTAATACAGATGGCTAAATCAAGCTCTGCATCTACTGCTTCTAGAATCGCGTCTGCAGCAAATGGAGCTGGAACATAGATGACGGAAGCAGTAGCGCCAGTAGCTTTGACTGCTTCAGAAACTGTGTTAAATACTGGTAAACCTTCTACTTCAGAACCGCCTTTACCAGGAGAAGTTCCTCCAACAATTTTTGTACCGTATTCTAGCATTTGTTTTGTATGGAAAAGTGCTGTTGAACCAGTAATCCCTTGGACGATTACTTTTGTATCTTTGTTAATAAATACACTCACGATAATTCCCCTTTCTGCTTTCACGAAACTTAAGCTTTTCAGTTATTACCCTACTAATGAAACGATTTTTTGTGCGCCATCAGCCATAGATTCAGCTGCAATGATTTCAACGTCAGACTCAGCAAGGATTTTCTTACCTAAATCAACATTAGTTCCTTCTAAACGAACAACTAAAGGCACCTTTAACCCAACTTGCTTTGCAGCTTCCACTACACCTGTTGCGATAACGTCACATTTCATTATTCCGCCAAAGATATTGACAAAAATACCTTTTACGTTTTGATCAGAAAGAATGATTTTGAATGCTTCCGTTACTTTCTCTGCTGTTGCACCGCCGCCAACATCAAGGAAGTTAGCTGGATCGCCGCCATAGTGCTTTACGATATCCATTGTGGCCATCGCAAGACCTGCACCATTCACCATACATCCGATATTGCCGTCTAATGAAATATAGCTTAAGTCATACTTAGAGGCTTCAATTTCTTTCGGATCTTCTTCTTCTAAGTCACGTAATTCTAGTATATCTTTTTGACGATACAGAGCATTTGAGTCAAAGTTTAACTTCGCATCTAATGCCATGACTTTTCCATCGCCCGTAACGACAAGCGGATTAATTTCTGCAATAGAACAATCCTTCTCGATATAAGCTTGATATAAGCCCATCATAAATTTAACTGCTTGTCCTACTAGTTTAGTTGGAATATTGATATTAAAGGCTATGCGACGAGCCTGAAAAGCTGTTAAGCCAATAACTGGATCAATTTCTTCTTTGAAGATTTTTTCTGGTGTTTCTTCAGCTACTTCTTCGATTTCAGTACCGCCCTCTTCAGAAGCCATTAGAACTACGTGTGAAGTAGCACGGTCCAATACTAGTCCAACATAATACTCTTTTTGAATATCACAGCCTTCTTCAATGAGAAGTCGCTTGACTTCTTTCCCTTCAGGCCCTGTTTGATGTGTCACAAGTGTTTTTCCTAAAATCTCGGTTGCATACATACGAACTTCTTCTAAATTTTTTGCAACCTTAACACCGCCAGCCTTTCCTCGGCCTCCAGCGTGAATTTGTGCTTTCACCACACATACTTCAGTTCCTAGTTCTTTTGCTGCTTCTACTGCCTCTTCAACTGTAAAAGCTACTTTTCCGTTCGGAACCGTAACTTCGTATTGTCTAAGGACTTCTTTTCCTTGATACTCATGGATATTCATTGTTTTCCTCCTCTAGTTTAGAAAGCCTTTTTTTTATGCTAGGAACCTATTCAATGAAACAAATGATAGCTTCCTTATTTTCCTACTATCAAAAAACCATAGAGTGGTAATAAGATAATGCTCCTGATGACCATTTAACCCTGTGAAACCATTGAGTAGTCATCAGCTAACGCTTCTGATGCCCATTGCACCCTGAAAAACCATTGAGTGGTCATCAACTAACACTCCTGATGCCCGGTTCCCACTGAAAAATCATAGAGTGGTCATCAGAATGCGCTCCTAATGCCCGGTTCACCCTTCTAAAAGTAATTTTTCTGGGTCTTCGAGAAGCTGTTTCACTCTTACTAAAAAGCCTACTGCTTCTTTTCCATCAACAATGCGGTGATCATAAGAAAGAGCGATATACATCATCGGTCTAATTTCGATTGTTTCATTATTTATCGCAACAGGTCGGTTTTGGATTGAATGCATGCCCAAAATTCCTACTTGTGGCGCATTTAATATTGGTGTTGATAATAATGAACCAAATGTGCCCCCATTTGTTATGGTAAATGTTCCACCTTGCATGTCGGCTAATGTAAGCTTAGAATCTCTAGCTTTCTTTGCTAAATCTCCAATTTCTCTTTCAATTTCGGCAAAGTTCAAACGATCGGCATCTCTTACGACAGGAACGACTAATCCTCCCTCAGTAGAAACAGCAACTCCAATATCATAGAATTTTTTCGCAACGATTTCATCGCCTTGGATTTCTGCATTCAGTAAAGGATATGCTTTAAGCGCACCTACAACTGCTTTCGTAAAGAAGGACATGAATCCTAATTTCACATCGTTTTGTTTTAGGAAATCATCTTTTCTTTTCTTTCTTAAATTCATAATCGCGGTCATGTCAATTTCATTGAATGTTGTTAACATCGCCGCTGTGTGCTGAACTTCTACCAGACGTTTTGCAATCGTTTGTCGTCTGCGAGTCATTTTAATTCTCTCTACTGGTTTGCTATCTGCAATAGTTGGCTGTTGTACTCCCGGTGTAGCTGCTGGAGCTGGTTTTGCTGCAGGTGCTTGTGTTGATGGTTCGAAATTAGATACATCCTGTTTACGCACCCTGCCTAATGGATCCACTGCAGCCACTTGATTTAAATCAATGCCGTGTTCTCTCGCATATTTTCTTGCAGCAGGAGAAGCAACTACATCACTTGAAGCGGCAGGCGTTGGTTCTGATTTTTCTTCGGCGGTTTCTTTAGGTTCATTTTGACCGCTTTCGGAAGATGAAGGAGTACTGCTTTGGCTGCCTTCGCCAATAATCGCAACCGTTTCTCCTACATTGACGGTGTCACCCTCTTCTTTCAATTTTTCTTGAAGGACTCCATCGTACTCAGAAATAATCTCTACATTTACTTTGTCTGTTTCAAGCTCAAGTATATAATCACCTTTTGCGACCGTTTCACCTGGCTGCTTTAGCCATTGTGCAATGGTACCCTCTGTAATCGATTCTGCTAATTCAGGAATTTTAATCTCTGCCATTTGTCTGCACATCCCCTTTTGTAAATGTCTAATTCTATAAACTTACCTTTTCTTTTGCCGGTGTAAAGACATTGTTAATAATTCTTTGTTGCTCTTTTTTATGAACGAGTGGGTCTCCTTCAGAAGGACTCGCCATATCCGGGCGGCCGTTATAGGAAACTTTTATATCATTCGGCATCAGCTGTTGTAAGCGTGGAGCGATATATGTCCATGCGCCCATATTTTTTGGCTCATCTTGAGTCCAGATGACTTCTTTTAGATTTTTATATTTTTTTAATAGATTCTTAATTTCCTGTTCAGGGAAAGGATATAATTCTTCGATTCGAATAATATCAAGCCAGTTGTATTGTTCAACATCTGTTAAAGTATCAGATAGCTCAACCGCTAAGCGGCCAGTAGTAAATACGATTCTCTCCACTTTTTCTGGTTCTTTTCCTAGACCTGGCTGCTCAACAATCGGCTGGAATTCTCCATTCGTGAATTCTTCCAGGTAAGCCGCGGCTGAGGCATGGCGTAATAAGCTTTTCGGCGCCATTAATACAAGTGGTTTCACCTCATCTGAAAGAAGCATGGCTGCCTGTCTTCTTAAAATATGAAAATATTGAGCGGATGTAGATAGATTTGCTACAGACCAGTTATTCTCAGCAGCAAGCTGGAGAAAACGTTCTAATCGTGCGCTTGAATGTTCAGGACCTTGACCTTCATAGCCATGTGGCAATAACATGACAATCCCTGATGTTTGTCCCCATTTCGCTTTCCCAGCCGAAATAAACTGGTCTAAAATAACTTGTGCTCCATTTGCAAAATCTCCAAATTGCGCTTCCCATAACACAAGTGTTTCTGGCGAAATCACATTATATCCATATTCAAAGCCTAAAATGGCCGCTTCAGATAATACACTATTATGGATAGCAAAGGATGCATTTGAAGTACTAAGTGTATGCATTGGGCTATATTTCTCTCCCGTTTTTTCATCTGAAAGCACGATATTCCGATGGGAGAAAGTTCCACGCTCAGAATCTTGGCCAGTCAGCCTGATCGGAGTGCCATCCTTCAAAATAGTCGCGAAAGCTAATGCTTCTCCATGTGCCCAATCAATTTTCCCTTTGTTGTTAAAAACAGCAAGCCTGCGCTCTAATATTTTTTTCAGTTTTCCAAACACATTGAAGTTTTCCGGCCATTCTAGAAGCTCCTCATTAATTTTCGTTAAGGACGCCTTATCAACGGTCGTATCTACTTTTGTCACCTGTTTATTTTCAGATGACAAAATCTCCTCTAGACTATTAACTTCTTCTTGGTTTTTATCCATATTTTCATAGGCTTTTGCAAAATTTGCCAAAGTACTCGTTTCAATGGCAGCTATTTGCTCTTCTGTTAAGGACTTTTCATTTAAAAGCTGTTGCTTATAAACAGCCGTTATCGTTGGATGTTTACGAACGATTTGGTACATAACTGGATTCGTAGCCATTGGTTCATCCATTTCGTTATGGCCAAGACGTCTGTATCCAATTAAATCGATCAATATATCTTTGTTAAAAGCTTGACGATATTCAAATGCCAATCGAATGACGGATAAAGCCGCCTCAGGAGCATCCGCATTTACATGGAAAATCGGAATATGAAAACCTTTCGCCATATCGCTTGAATATCTTGTTGACCGTGAATCTTCACTTTCAGTAGTAAAACCAATCCGATTGTTCGCAATAATATGAATGGTTCCCCCGGTTTGATAAGCAACTGTACTTGAATAGTTAAGGGTTTCAGCTACAACTCCTTGTCCTGGAAAAGCAGCATCCCCATGCACTAAAACAGCTAACGCCTTTGTGACATCCTGTTTCGGATATCCTTTTTCAGAGCGATCCTCTTGAGCTGCTCTTGTATAGCCTTCTACTACTGTTCCCGCAATCTCTAAATGACTTGGGTTATACGCTAATGTTACATTAATTTCTTTATCATTGATTCTTCTGTTCTTTTTAGCACCAGCATGATACTTTACATCACCAGTTGTACTTAATGTTCGATTTCGATCGAAATCATTTGGCTCCCATTTCGAATGCTGGAATTGTGAGAAAATCGCTTCATATGGTTTTTCTAACACATGGGCAAGTACATTTAGCCGCCCTCTATGTGCCATAGAAATCATTACATCCTGCATTCCATCCTCTGCACCTAAAGCAACGATTTCATTAATAGCAGGAACTAATGTTTCCAAGCCTTCAACAGAAAAACGCTTTTGTCCTACATAAGTTTTTTGAATAAATTGCTCAAAGCCCTCTGCTTCATACAAATTTGTTAGTAGATCAGATTTTTGATCTTCCGTTAATTCATTATTAAGAAAACCATTTTCTATTTTGCTTTGCAGCCAATTTCTCTCTTCAGGCTCAATATGCTGAATTTCAACCCCAACAAAGCCCGTATATACTTGTTTTAAATATTGGATGGCTTCTAAACCATCTGATAATTTTCCGCTCATTTCCGGACAAATCATTTCTGCCGGAATTTCTCTTACATCATTTTCTGTTAGCCCATAGGAAGACAAAGAAAACATTTCTGTTGCTTCTTGCTTCTCTAATGGATAAATATCTGCTTGTAAATGGCCCATTGTACGGATGTTTTCTGCTAATTTTAATACATTTACAAGAGCTTTCATTTTATTTAACACAAGTGAAGGCGATACGTTTTGCTGAGGCTTCTCGGCATTGTTACCACCTTGCATTTCAGGAGCTCCCCATTTTGCAAACAATGCTCTTAAGCTCTCATCTACTAAAGTCATATCTTCTAAATACACATCATACTGTTCTAATAAATAGCCAAGATTCGGGCCATGGAAGTCACTCCATGGATTTCCAGTAAATGTTTCTCGCATCTATTTTCCCTCCTAAAATTGTAGGCAAATAGTTTTACAATTTATATAACTAAAATAGCAATTCCAGTCTTCTTTTTATAGTAATCCAACCCATTGCCAATAAGTTAAGCTGAAAATGATAATTAAGATATAGCCAATGATTGTAATTGGAAGACCGGATTTTAAAAGATCTTTTGATGTAAATGTGCCTGTTCCATATGCAAGCATATTTTGTGGCGCACTTACCGGTAATAAGAAACCAAAGCTAATCACGAATTGCTGAATTAATACTAGACCTGGTCCATTAAAGGATGTTGGCTCCATCGCGACAACAAGGGCAATAACAATTGGGATAAAAGCTGATGATAAGCTTGTTGCACTTGCAAATCCTAAATGAATTAAGATGTTAAATAAAGATAGAATCATGATAATGTATACAAGCGGCATACTTGTTAAGCCTAAAGCTTCTAATGTAACCGATGATAGCCAACTTGCACCTTGTGTATCTAATAATACTGTTCCAAGTGAAATCCCGATGGCGAAAACGATTAAAGTGCCCCATGGGATTTTTTTCTCAACATCTTTCCATGTATAAATGCCTATTCCAGGTAAAAGCATGATCGCTACAGCAATCAGAGTAACTGTGGTTGAATCGAATGGATGAAGAATCCCCTCCGTTGACCAGAAGAGCAATAATAATACTGAAATAATAATTAGTTTTAATTCCTTAGAAGACAGCTTCCCTAATTCTGCCAACTTATTGGCAATGACTTCTTTACCACCTTGAAATTCTGATACTTCAGGCTTGATGAGTTTAATCATTACAAAGAATAGAACGATTGACATTAGCAAGGACCATGGTGCAGCATAAAGGAACCATTCACCCCAAGTGATATTTATATTAAATGCTTTTTCCATAAATCCTAAGGCAACCATATTTTGTGCTGCACTCGTTTTGATCCCTATATTCCAAATGGAGATGGCCTGAACAGCCGTAATCATCAATAAAGCCGCGAATCTACTGTTTTTCTGCAATCCGAATGCAGCAATAATTCCCATCAGAATTGGGACGGTTGTACCAGCTCGTGCTGTTGCACTTGGTACGAATAAAGCAAGAACGATACTAACAAGAATAGTTCCAATGACTAGACTGGTTGTTTTCGTTCCAACCTTAGACATAATGAATAGCGCTGTCCGCTTATGCAAGCCTGTTATTTCCATTGCTGCTGCAATGAATAATGCTCCTCCGACTAGCCCAACTGCTGATGAGCTAAATCCGCCTAAGGCCAGTTTCAAAGCTCCTTGACTCGTATATAGTGTTGAAGGATCATCGATTTTCGGAGCCAAACCAATAGAAAGCGTAATAAGACCAACAATCATGGCGGCGCTTACAGGAAACGATACAGCTTCTGTCACCCAGAGAATGACCGCCAAAGCTAATATAGCGAGAGCTCTTTGACCAGCGACTGGCAGACTTTCAGGATTTGGAAGCAAAATAATAATGAAGAAAGCAGCAAATGCTAGAATAATGGATACCAATTTTTTCTTGTCCAATTGAAATCCCCCCTTATATTTCTACAATATTATTGTAATATACAATTCTATAATGAAAACGTTTTATAAAGTTTCGAAACGCTTACATTAGTTACATAAGTCGAATGTATGAATAACTTTCAAACAGGCATTTCAAAGGAAAAGCTGCCAATGACAGCTTTTATTATATTATTTTACGATATGGATAGGATTTCCTAATGCCACTTCTGCTGTTTCCATGACAATTTCTCCAAGCGTTGGATGAGCATGGATGGTTAAAGCAAGATCCTCTGCTGTTAAGCCAGCTTCTATTGCTAATGCAATTTCTGCAATCATATCCGAAGCATTCGCACCAATAATTTGTCCCCCAATTACCATGTCATTATCTGCTCTAGTAATAAGCTGGACAAATCCTTCTGTTTGATTGAGAGCGATGGCTCTGCCGTTAGCAGCGAATGGAAACTTAGAAACTTTCGTATCAATTCCAGCGTTTTTAGCACTTTCTTCCGAATGTCCAACAACTGCAATTTCTGGCTCTGAAAATACGACAGCAGGAATGCATGTATAATCTACAATTGATTTCTCTCCCGCGATCGCTTCAGCAGCTATTTTCCCTTCATAGGAAGCTTTATGAGCAAGCTGCGGACCTGAAACGATATCCCCTATCGCATAAATGTGAGAGACTGAAGTTCGGCATTGGTTGTCAGTTTTGATCAAACCCTTTTCACCTATTTCTACACCGGCCGCTTCTAAACCGATCTTATCTGTATTAGGTTTTCTACCTACACTCACAAGCAAATAATCCGCTTCAAATACTCTTTTTTCTCCATTTATTTCACAAGTAACCTCTACACCATTTTCAGTTTCCTTGGCACCTTCTACGATTGCCTTCGTAAAGATGTCAACACCTTTTTTCTTAAGGTTCCGTTTGACAAGAGAGGTTGCTTTTTTATCGATGCCATTAAGGATCTCACTTTGCCCTTCTAATATTGTCACCTTCACACCAAAATTTGCGTATGCTCCTACAAGTTCTACACCAATCACACCGCCGCCAACAACAACTAAGTTCTTAGGAATTTCTTGTAAGTTTAGTGCACCTGTAGAGTCAATAATTCTATTAGAAAATTTCATAGTTGGAAGTTCAACTGGACGAGATCCTGTTGCAATAATCGCATTTTTAAAGCGAATGTTTTTTTCGCCTTCTACACTATTAATCTTTACAGTATTAGCGTCCACAAATGTAGCTGTTCCCTTTACAATTTCCACTTTATTCCCTTTTAAAAGAGTTCCAACTCCACCTGTCAGTTTGTTGACAACGCTTTCTTTGAATGCCTGAACTTTTGAAAAATCTACTTCTACGTTAGGTACAGAAAGACCAAATACATCTAAATTTTGTGCTTCATGATAATGATGGGCAGCGGTAATCAATGCTTTAGATGGAATACATCCTACATTTAAACAAACTCCGCCTAGGTTTTCTTTTTCTACTATTGTTACTTTTTGTCCGAGCTGTGCAGCACGAATCGCTGCCACATATCCCCCTGGTCCTGCTCCAATTACAATTGTGTCAGTTGAATGAAGATCATTTCCCTTCATTTTTCCCCCTCCTAGATGTTCGAATGATCATTATGAGTGATATCTTCATTATGAAAAACTTCAATGAAAAGCCTTCCAATTCTATTAATATAAAAAGTAAGATTTCACTCATGTAAATAATGAATAGAATATTCTTTCCCTCTTAATGTAATCATTAAACTGTTTTTTTACTATATTACGAAAGTAAAGTAAGTAATTTGTAATTATCGAAACTAGCAGTATCCCTAATTGTTTGCTCAGTATTTCACTTACTTTAATTACATAAATTTCGTTAATTTAAATATATTCTTAATTAAGTCGAATCAACTTATGATTGGCTTGTAAGAAATAGCCGGCTTAACTTTATATCATCAATTGTGAAATACTTCACATAATATTTTTATTTTTTTGTAGTCACTTGTGAAATACTTCACAATTAATTTGCTTGGGGGAATACTTTATGGAAATGCTAAAAATTAGCCAAACAACCCTTACGGATATGAGTATTGTTAGTTCCATTACCTCAACAATCTTCATAATCTTATTAGGCTTCTTTTGTCGGAAAAAAGGAATTTTTAATGATCAGGTTGGAAAAATTCTATCAAAGGTTGTATTGACAGTTGCATTACCTGCCTTAGCCTTTAATTCCTTTATGCAGGATATTAACAAAGAGTCACTGTCCGAAGGAATGAACATTTTAGTTTGGGGCCTACTTATTTACATCCTATTAATCTTTATCTCAAAACCTATGTATCTCAAATTTAAAGATGACAAGCAAACCACTTTGCGCGTTTTAACGATTTTTGGTTCAACCACATTCTTTGGGATTCCAATTGTCGGCGCCATTTATGGAGCTGAAGGTGTTCTATATGCATCCATTTTTAATATCGGTTATCGAATTTTTCTCTACTCATACGGCTATATCAAAATGAGTGGATTAAAAATGGAAACAAAAAATATAAAAGAAATGTTTCTTAATCCGATTGTCATTGCAACCTTTCTAGGATTATTCATTTGGATCTTTCAAGGTTCACTTCCACAAGTGATCGTTGCAGCTTCTGATGGGACAATTTCTAACTTTGCTTTCTTGCGAATCGATCAGACAGCCGTCTGGTTATATAAGCCACTGACTTATTTAGCGGGTTTAGCTTCACCGCTCGCTTGGATTTCGATTGGTGCAACACTGGGGGCTGTTATGTTTAATGCAGCTGTTACTGACAGAACATCCTGGATTTACAGTATCAACAAAATTGTGCTGGTCCCTATTATTAATATTGTTTTGCTCGCTATCCTATCCTTAACAGGAATTCTTACAATGAGTGATATATGTGTAGGGATTGTTGTCATCATGATGGCAACTCCAACTGCTACTGTAGCTGCAGCTTATGCGATTAGCTTTGATAAGGATGCGGTACTTGCTTCTAATGCATCTTTACTTTCAACGATCACAGCAGTTGTCATGATTCCGGTATGGATTATCATCATTAATTTAGTTAGTCTTTCTGGTATTTTTGGTTAAATCAAATCAATCGAAAAGGAGAAATGAACAATGACACTTAAAATAGCTTGTTACGGAGTAAGAAAAAATGAGGTTCGTTATTTCAATCAATTAAATAAAAATGGTTTTGAGCTAAATTTGATTGAAGAATTACTTAATCATGACAATATTGATACTGCAAAAGGAATGGATGCTGTTTTATTAAGAGGGAACTGTGTGGCCGATGAGCAAAATATGCAAAAGATGAAAGAATTCGGTATTAAATATGTTTTCACTCGTACAGTTGGCTATAACCATATTGACTTGCAAGCAGCAGCAGATTTCGATATGCATGTGGCAAGAGTTCCTTCCTATTCGCCAAATGCGATTGCCGAATTAGCTTTAACACTTGCAATGTCACTATTAAGACATACCGCATACACCACGACACGGACAGCTAATAATGATTTTACTGTTGATGGCGTTATGTTTAGTAAAGAAATTAGAAATTGTAAAGTTGGTATTATTGGTATTGGAAAAATTGGTTTAACAGAAGCTAAGCTTTTTAAAGGCCTTGGTGCTGAAGTTCTAGCGTTTGATGTATATCAAAGTGAAGAAGCCAAACAAGTAGTTACCTTTATGGAAATGGATAAATTATTAAAAGAAAGTGATATTGTAAGTATTCATGTACCTTATTTTCCAGGGCAGAATGATAAATTGGTCAATGCTGACTTCATAGCAAAAATGAAAGATGGGGCCATTCTTATTAACACTGCCCGTGGTGAACTACAAGATAATGAAGCCATTCTTAACGCTCTTAAAACTCGTAAACTCGAAGGCTTTGCAACAGATGTCTTTGCAAATGAAGAAAAAATATTCTTCCAAAAATTTGACAAACCAACAAAGAAATTAGACCCAACTGTACAAGCATTGATCGATTTATACCCACGTGTTCTTGTAACACCACATATTGGCTCAAACACAGATGAAGCTCTCGTCAATATGATTGGTACGAGCTTTGAAAACTTTTATGATGTCATAACAAGTGGTCAAACATCCAATGCTATTCCTTTACCAAATAAGCGAGAACTTGTCTTCTAAAAACTTCCAATGGAATTCACTCTGCTTTATCGAAAGTAAAAGGTCAAACCTCACACGACTTAATGTGACTGGTTTGACCTTTTTTTATAAATGGCGTAAGTTAATGCTCATTCTCAAGGACAGTATGAAATACCGTAATCGGCCCGCCTGACTGCCATGTAACAAACATATTAATATAATCTTTTATCAAGTCTAATTCGATCAAACGTAACTAATATTTCAAACTTGTAAATCTTTTATTAAATAAATACAGTTCAAAAGTATTATTCTATTTTTCTGAACATGAAATATATTTTTAATTTTTCTTTTTCACTAGGTAATCATATGTGTAAAAATGGAATAATTTACTAATTAATATTTTAGAACACTAGTTTTCACCTGTTTTTTCCCGTTTACACATTATTAACCCTCTATTAAAAGAGATTCAACACTCAAGATCTATATTAGGTTTGTAAACCACTTTAGGAGGGAATTTAAATGAAAAAGAAATCTATTAAAAAGAAACTAATCCCGTTTGCTGTAGTATCATCAATCGCAATTGGAAGTCTTGTTGGAAGTTTTTCGACTCCATCTGCTGATGCGAAGTCTAATAATGTTCAAAACAATGGGATAGCCAAAAATGTTGTTTTCATGGTTCCAGATGGATATTCTGCTTCATATGCAACAAACTATCGCTGGTACAAAGGTGAAGAATCCATTTTAGACTCCATGCTTGTTGGGATGCATCGTACATATTCCGCAAATACAGAAGTAACAGACTCTGCAGCTGCTGGGACAGCAATGGCAACAGGAGTTAAAACAAATAATGGCATGATTAGCACTACGCCAGACGGCAAAGAGCTAAAAACTATTCTTCAAGCGGCTGAAGAAGCTGGTAAAGCATCTGGCTTAGTAGCTACTTCAACTATCACTCATGCAACTCCTGCAGTATTTGCTTCCCACGTAGCTTCACGTGCAAATGAAGCTGACATCGCACCTCAATTGCTAGAAAATGGTGTTGATGTCCTTCTTGGAGGCGGGAAAAAGTATTTTCCAGAGTCCTTATTAAATGAAGCTAAAGCACGGGGCTATCAATTCGCTTCGAATAAGGAAGAACTTGCTAATGTGAAAAAATCAGACAAGCTAATTGGGCTATTCGCTGAAGATGGCATGGCACCAGAGTTGGATCGTGATGAGTCCGATGAACCAAGTCTTGCAGAAATGACAGAATCAGCATTAGATGCTCTTAAACAAGATAAAGACGGTTTCTTTTTAATGGTTGAAGGAAGCCAAATTGATTGGGCAGGTCATGATAATGATGCGGCTTGGGCAATGAAGGATAGCGAAGCGTTTGAAATGGCAGTTGCGAAAGCTGTTGATTTTGCGAAAAAAGATGGGAACACATTAGTAGTCGTTGCGGGCGATCATGATACAGGCGGCATGTCTGTCGGCGGTTATGGCAAGGGTGATGCAAAACTAGAGGTATTACGTCAAGTTACAGCAACTGGCGATTTTATGGAAAGCAAACTAAATGCTGATCGCAGTAATGTCAAAGAAATCATTAAACAATATACAAACCTTGACTTAACAGATGCTGAAGCAGAAAGAATTAAGGCTGCAAAAAGTCCATCAATGACTATAAACCAGATCGTTTCTGAGCGCGCAATAGTTGGATGGTCAAGCACTGGACACACAGGTACAGATGTTCCGTTATATGCATTCGGACCAGGCTCTGATTTATTTAGAGGCTTACATGAAAATACTGATCTTCCTGTCTTAATGGGAGAAGCTATGAAGATTAAGTTTACTCCTGGAAAGTAACCAAAATATAATTTTTCATATGAAAAGGAGCTGTTGACAAAACAGCTCCTTTCGTTCATTTCAAAGTGGACTTATCACAAAATTACTGAGATCAGCATCCAAATTTTCCAGGAAACCCAGTTAAGTATATATGATAGGTTTGATCTTCTATTATAAAAATGGCGTAATTAAGTGCTCATTCTCAGGGACAGTTTGGAAAACCGTAATTGGCCGCCCAACTGCCAGATACTCTAATTCTTCTCTTAAATAACCAATCTCATTTAAATAATTTAAATATTTCTTTGTTGAAATACGTGATAAATCAACTTCCTTTGCAATATCCTCTGTTGAAAAATGCCCCTTTTGATCCACCACTAGAAGGAGAATTTTTTTTAATGTTATTTTTGATAATCCTTTCGGTACTGTTGCAGCAAGTTTATTTCCATCAGGAATTACGGGCGATGGACCTCTTTCATTTATTAATAATTGATCTAGCGTATCCTGATCTGTCTTTTCTAACTCTGTCGTTAATGAATGATATTGAAGAAACTTCTCAATGGCCAATTTAAATCTTTCATAAGAAAACGGTTTAATTAAGAAATCAATCACACCATATTCTAACGATTTCTTAATTGTAGGTATGTCGTGAGCTGCTGTAATCATAATGATCGGTACTGAAAGCTGCTTTTGACGTACCTCTTGTAAAAAATCAATTCCTGTTTCTCCAGGTAAGTAAACATCAAGTAAAATTAAATCTGGTATATCCTCATTAATTATCTTCCATAATTCATCAATTCTGCCAACAGTTGCAACAATTCGAAAACCTCCGAAACGCTCAAGATATTGTTGATTGATCATGGCAACCATTGGGTCATCTTCAACGATGATGACTTTAATCATTTAAGCTCCTCCATTTATATGGCACTTCGATTCGAAAAATACTTCCGGTCCCTACTTTTGATTGTACATCAACAATCCCATGATATTGTTTGACAATTGATTGAACGGCATCCAATCCATACCCTCTCGTTCCACCTTTAGTCGAAAAGCCTCTTTCAAATATCTTTTCTATGAGGGCCTTCTCCATACCTACGCCTGAATCTTGGACTTCAAACAAGATCACTTCCTCCTCTTCATCATAATGCAGGAAAAGCGACACTTGTTTTTCCTTTGAATTTACGACAGCATCTTTCGCATTATCTAATAAGACTCCCATCGATAAAAGCAAATCATGAAGCATCTCACCCATTTTCATATATGGAAAATGAGAATCTGAATCGATCGTTAACTTGACACCTTGCTCTTTTAATTCACTCGTTTTTGCTAGTAAAAAACCTGCAACTGCCGGGCTTTTTATTTTATCGGTTACAAATCCAATTTCTCGGTGATAATCAGCATTTAATACGCGAATAAAGTGAGCAACATCATCAAATTTCTTCAATTCAATTAATCCTAAAATGGTATGTAATTGATTCATAAATTTATGGTTTTGAGCACGCAAGGAATCAATAAATTGTTCCGTACCACTTAGTTGACGAATAACCTGCTGCATTTCAGATTGATCTCGCAATGTGGCTACTGCTCCATATATCTCTTCATTTATATAAATGACTTTAATATTTACAATTAGCTCAGACTGATTAACGACTACTACTTGATTGGAAATTGATTTTCCAGCTGTGAATACTTCTTTAAAAAACAACGAAAATATATCCTTATCGAGGTACGTACCTTTCTTGTAATCACCAGTAAACTTAGCCTTCTCCATAAGCTTAGTAAAATTTGAATTATGTAAAAGGATTCTTTTATCAGGGGTTACAGCAATAATCCCCTCGCTTACTGAATCAATAATGATATCACGTTCTTTTATATTTGCCACAATCTGCTGGGGTTCAAGTCCTAATAATAATTTTTTTAATTGATGTGCTAAATAAATGGCTCCTATTAGCCCCACGAAAAGACCAAATCCTAAACCAAAATAAAGAGTTTTCTGAGCATCCCAAAGAGCTTGATTAACGGTTTCCTGTACAATGCCAACACATACAATTCCAACTTGCTCCCCTTTATCATTCCAAATAGGTGTAAAAAAACGTGTCCCTTCTCCTAAAATACCTGCTTGTGTTGAAAAATGCTCAGTACCATTCAATGATTGTTTGGCATCTTCAATATTTGAAAATGGTTTTCCAATGATATTAACATGTGGATGTGATTTGCGAATAAGCTCATTATTGAGCACAACAACAAAGCTTACATCTGTGGATTCCACTATTTCCATTGCATATTTTTGAATGTCTGGGCTATTTGAACTTTTAACAACTTCATTTATGACACGGGGATCTTTAGCTACCATTCTAGCAACATTCATTAATTTTTCTTTTACAATATTATGTTCCCTCTCTATCACATAATGGTGTAAAAGTACTGCTGATGATGTCAATGAAACTAAGACTGACATTAAAACCAATAAAGCCGTCATTTTTTTCAGTGTTAATTTAGTTAGCCATTTATTTTCAATCATTATCAATTCCCTTCCAATACATCTTTTTTTCTATTTTAACACGTTTCGACATTTTTCTTAAATCATGTTGGAACACCAAAAAAGCTATTCACCAGCGTGAATAGCTTTTCCTAATATTTTCTAACTAAAAACATTTTCTACAAATATTTGGACAATGAGTGCCGCTGTTACAATTCTTAAAATCGGTTTTACATATTGTGGTTTTAGTTTTTGAGCAATCCTGACACCAATTTGTGCACCTGTAAGAGATCCTAATAGAAGCGCCAATGTAACCGGCCAAATGACTTTTCCAGTGGCGATATAGGTAATGGCTGCCCCAAAACAACTTGAAAAAGTAGCAAGGCGGACCAATCCGACTGCACGGATATAAGCGATATTTAAATAGCCAAATAAATAAAGCATCAATGTCCCTTGACCAGGGCCAAATAGGCCATCATAGATTCCAATACTGTAAAGTCCCGGCGCACTAATTTTGTTAAATTTTAAAGGCTTCTCACCAGTAAAATTCCCTTTTCCTATAAATGAAACGATAAAAGCAAATATTAGGAGAACAATCGCAACAAAATACATATTTTTTCCTGAAATCCATGATGCAATAAAACCCCCTGTGATTCCGCCGCTAATACTGACTGGAATAATCCAATAGCATTCTTTTAGGGAGATTTCCTTCTTTTTAAGCAAGTAGAAAAAGCTTGAAAACGAACTAACGGTATTTGATACTTTATTTGCTGCAATCGCCGAATGAACAGGGATCCCCATAATCAACATGGCTGGCAGGCTGATTAATCCTCCACCCCCTGCCAATGTCCCCAATGTCGTAGCACATATTCCAATAAAAAACAGAATAACATATTCCATCATTTACCACCCCCCTATTAGTATATGATCAATTTTCTGATAAATAAATTTAAAGTTATTTATGAAAGTTGATAAGGATTACTTATCATTGAAATATACTTAATAAAGTGGCATATGCAATTAAATTTGATTTCCAGGAACATATGTTCTATAATGAATTTATAAAGAGATGGGGGAAATTACAATGAGGCCAATTCTTTCAAAAGATATAAATATTCAAGCTTTTAGGGAGTATTATTGGCTAAAAGAAGAGCTACAAGTCTTCTGTAGAGAACATCAATTAAGTGCATCAGGCTCGAAGCTAGAGATTGCTGACAGAATCGAAACCTTTCTTCAAACAGGAGAAATAAAAAAAACTCTAAAGCAAAAAAAAGATCATATGAAAAATGAAACAGAAACCCTATTAAGTCTTGATACAGTTATCAAAGAAAATCATCGATGCAGTCAACATGTTAGAGCCTTTTTTAAGACTGTCATAGGACCCAAATTTCATTTTTCCACATTTATACAAAACTATTTTAAAAATAATATCGGGAAGACTTATCGTGATGTAGTAGATGCTTGGCATGAAGAAGAAGCACGTAAAAAAGATCCATCCTATAAGAAAAAAATCGCTCCTCAGTTCGAATATAATCGGTTTGTTCATGACTTTTTCGCTGACCCAAAGAACGGAGGAAAAAGTCGTCAAGAAGCGATTGAAGCGTGGAACCATATAAAAAAACTGCCTGGGAGCAATAAATATACTCCCTTTCAATGATAAAAAGGATTATCTTATATTATTTAATTCTTTATTCATTAAACATGGGGTTTAACCGTACATCCTGCCATATCTCCATTTGCTCAAACATCCCTGCTAATTGTAGCAGTAAATCTTCCCTGCCTCTTGCTGCCATCACCTGTACTCCTACTGGCAGGCCATCCATTGTAAGGTGTAAAGGCATGGATATAGCTGGCTGTCCAGTAAGGTTTGCAAGCTGGGTAAAAGGTGTTCGCATAAGGTTTTCCTCAGCAATTTTATCTACAATCCCTACTTTCTTCAATAACCCGCCAGCACCTAATCTTCCTGCGATGTTTATTAGTAGTTTTTCAGAGGATGTGGGATCTAGCTCACCAATTTTTGCTGGTGGAAAGGCTGTAGTTGGTGTTATATATAAATCATAGGTTTCATGAAAGACTTCCATTTTGTAAGCAGCCAAATCCCATTCTCTTAAACTAAGGACAAATTCTTCCGCAGTTGTAGCTTTACCTAGCAGCCCTAATAACCATGTAGTCGGTTCAACATCTTGAATTGTCGCTT
Organism: Bacillus sp. JJ1773; assembly: GCF_036962035.1. Lineage (NCBI taxonomy): Bacteria > Bacillati > Bacillota > Bacilli > Caryophanales > Bacillaceae > Bacillus > Bacillus sp. JJ1773. Next base: position 6,134 of record NZ_JBALNX010000001.1, on the reverse strand, counting down.
TTCTTCCAAGGATTTCTTCTAGGGAAGATATGATTGCGGCCGTTTCACCAAAATACATGGTTAAATAGCTTTTGGCGATTTTCTTTCCATCAACAGGAGCATCCATTTCTTCTATACTATGTCCCATTGATTCAAGTGCTTTAACAGCTTTCAAAACCGCCTCTTTACAGTCGGCATGGACTCTAGTTCCAATAGGTGACTGAACCGAAAACGCAATGCGAAGCTGATTTTCTATAGGTGTTTGTGCGGCTTGAAGATAATTCCCGCTAAATGGCGGAGCATGAAAAGCAGCAGTTTTTTCATATATTGATAACTCATCCAACATAGCTGCGCTATCCCTTACCGAGCGGGTTAATACATGCTCTACTGAGGCTCCCTGCCAGCTCCTTCCTATCTTTGGCCCCACCGGCGTTCTACCCCTTGTTGGTTTTAACCCAAATAATCCACAATAAGCAGCTGGAATCCGAATGGATCCACCCCCATCATTTGCACCGGCAATGGGGACCATTCCTGAAGCAACTGCCGCACCTGATCCGCCGCTAGAACCGCCCGGAGTAAAGTTCTCATTCCATGGATTCTGTGTGGCTCCATAATGCTCGGGTTCGGTTACTGCCACCAATGCAAACTCAGGAACATTCGTTTGACCCATAAATACAGCTCCTGTTTTTCTTAATTGTGATACATACAATGAGTCCATTTCAGCTCGATAGCCTTCGAAGGCTTTTGAACCTAATGTAATCGGCTCTCCTTTAATTTCTTGACTGATATCCTTCAACAGCATTGGGACACCCGCAAACAAACCGGAATGCTCTCTGTCCGCATTTTTCCGAGCTTGTTCATACATTTTATGAATAACCGCATTAGCCTTCGGATTTAAGGAGTCTATCGTTCGAATTGCCTCCTCCACCACCTCAATCTGCTTTACCTCTTTTTTCTTTACGAGCTCGGCCAAACCAAGTCCATCGTAATCTTTATATTTGAACCCTAACATACTAATTTCCCCCTTTGGATATTACTCAGTCACTTCCGTATTATTTGTCCAAATAAATGCATTAACTACATGTGTTAAGGCATCCATTCCAGTTGTTGGAGTCAAATGAGGCGGCAAATTGATACTTAATAATGGATCCATAACTGATAATGAGGAACTAAAGGCATATTAATTATTGCATTTTTACACTCGTTATACTGCCTGATCCGACAGACGCATCTGTTCCTTTTACTCCCTATTCCAGATGTCGTTAGGATTGTAAAAAGTGAAAGAATTTGTTTTTCGAACTTCCAATTCACCATTCATTTGAGGAATCGTTTTATCAGGTCTTGCTATAAGAGCAACCACCACTTTAGTCATATAATTCTTATTATTTATGTGTAATTCCTTTTTTCTAGAACAATCTGCTTATTTGGTTTCCCTCAGGTGCAAATGGAGACCGAATAATGCAATTTCAACAGTTAGTGGACAACTTTCAGCACTTTTCCATAAACCTGTCCAGCAAACCTGAGTTATTGGACAGCTTCCAGCGATTTTCCCAAAACCTGTCCAGCAAACCTGAGTTATTGGACAGCTT
>NZ_JBALNX010000001.1:0-4527 GCF_036962035.1 Bacillus sp. JJ1773 | reverse complement strand
CAGCTTTCAGCGATTTTCCAAAAACCTGTCCAAAAAACCGTGTTTCTCGGTTCACTAGTAAGTTCGAATTTTATTTATCTGGCATTTTAACAAAATAAATGTCTTTACCGTTTCCAAATGGCTTATATTTTAACAACAAAATCCTTCGAATAGTCCTCTTAGACTTAATTCCGTTACACCATTCATAAATAGCATTAGTCGTAATCCTTCTCTCTGGAAAAAGAAGAACAAACTCCTCCACAGTTCGCAATATCCCGGTTGCCACTTTCTCTTTAACTCCACATCTATTACAGATAAATTGCTCTGGGCTAAAATCAGCCATAAACGATACACATTTTAAACAGCGGATTCCTTTTTTAAATTTCTCAAATTGATATTCATAAACCCGCTTGTGTCGGGATTCATTCATGTGGGCTGCAGCTATTTTTTCTGCGAGCTTTAGGGTTGTTTCTTGGATTCTTGGAGGGCTCTTTGGCAATTTTTTTATGAATCGTGGAAGTTGTGTTGGAAAAATTATAGGCTGGTTGCGTGGGGCTTCGTATAAATGGAACTCGGTGTTGACGAAGCATACGAATGATTTAATTGGAGTTTTGACGCCGAAATCGTTGAGCAGTCTCCGAAATAAGGATTCACTACGTTCCAACTGATGCAATGGATTATTAATTTCTTTTCCTGCTTGGGAAAACCATTTATCGTCTTCGATATAAAAATCGCCATCATAATTTTTTACCTCGAACTGATAAATGATCTCTGGGGATATCAATAAGGAGTCAATTTGATATTCAGTATGATTGCTTTCAAGCAATAAATCATTGAGGATAATCCAATCATTTGAAAGATCCTCTACCCAGCTATCGAAAAGCACCTCACCTTCATAGCCCTTTTCGAGATTAGAAAGAATATTCTTATCTTTTTCTGACAAATCCATTCTCACCTTCAAGCATTTTAGCAACTTTATTTCTTCTGGTTCATGACGAGCTTTAAAAATAATTTCTCTCACAATCTTCTAAATCCCTTTTTACAAAAAACGATCCACAACGACAAATCCCCCATCTTCACCGACAGAAATACACAACGTTTTAAAAATAAAAACCTCCGAATACCTATCCATCACAAAAGGAAGGCCATCGATCATAAACTTTATATCTGTGTCCTTTGCCCCATCCAGGGACAACATAAATTCAACATTTCCTCAACATTCACCTGTAGGATAGGCTTTTAACCTCACTGATTGATCCAAATCTTCTTCAAGCAATTCCCGGAGCTTCATCAATGCTTCATCCGAAATATGTAATGCTGGTGTAGTCATTATGTAATCCCCCTCACAAATTTAGGCTGCTCATCTTTAGATGGCAGCCTTCAATTTACTCTATGAAATGCTTTTTAATTCTTCCGTTAGGCGCATAAATTCTTTTTTGTTCCGTTCAATTAGGGTTTTGTCAATTTCCAATTTGAGCCGTGCTCTTCGAAATGTCAGCAAGGTGTTGTTTAAAAATTGCTCTGCAAGAATTTCATCCATGTTCTCTTCGTGTTGCTGAGCCGAATTCAATAAATGTTTTTCCATCGTAAACCAACTCCTTGACCTTTTTTCTATTTTAGCAGTAATTATTAGATAATTCAATCTATATTTCGAGGTAAATTTGTCCAATTTTTGGATAAGAAGGAATCCATTGGGGAACATATGAATGAAGCAGATATAATCAATTTTTTTAAGGAAGTGTGAAGGATGAATTTACACAATAATATGGAATTTGAAATGAAAAGCTGTTTTATCCCAAATCTTGCTAAGTCTGAATCACTAAGGATTATAGAAGTAAACCCAGAAAGTGTCGTAGTACAAATGTATAACCCTGATTGCAGAGGTGTCTTTCCATTGGACAATTTCCAATATTGGATTAAAAAAGGATCCCTCATTGAAAAAAGTGATCAGCAGAAAAAATCTTCTTAACCCCGAAACAAAAGAGACATCCTCCTCAGACGGAAAACGTTTTGGAGGGAGCCCCTGCAAAATACTAACATGGGATGGTCTATTGAACTTGCTACTTAAATGTACAAGCCAAACTGAATCCTCCAAGAATTGGCTGGGCCTCTTTGTTAATAGCTATATCAAATAAACGCTAGTTTCATTGCCGACAATTCAGAAAAAGGAAAAAACCCTTTTAGATTACGTTTATTACCGTAATCTAAAAGGGTTTCTATTATTTAAGAAGCAATCTTATTTTCTTGCTGATTTTGATTATTTCTTTTACCTCTTACCCAGTAAACAATAACTGCGGCAATCAAAGCAAACCCTAGGTAACCAGTAATTGGATACAATGTTCCAACTAGTTTTGTAAATCCTACGAAGCTTGCAGCAAATCCTGCAAATCCGATTGCTGTGACAAATCCTTTAAATTTCATCGTACCTGGCTTCATTACGCGTACTGCGAAGCCATAAAGCATTCCAACTGCTGTGTTAAAAATCATCGCTAAAAGGACAATAGACATGAAAATTCCGACAATTGGAGAGATTTCATTGGCCAAGTAGAGCATTGGAATGTCTAAGCCGCCAATATCATCTAATCTTGTATACATACCGACATTAATTAGAATAAGCATAAGACCTAAACCGACTCCGCCAAGAATACCGCCCATTCCTGCGATCTTCAAATTCTTTGTTGTTCCGCCCATAACTGCAAGCATTGGAATCGCACAAGTGATGTTAAATGATACATACAATAAGCCAGAAAGGAACCAGTTAGAGGCAGCTGCTTTTTGCCCTTCAGCCAGCTTGTCAAGCTCCGCAAAGCTTGTATCCATTGTGAATAACGCATAAGATGCAATCACTAAAACTAACACAATTAATGCAGGAGTAATACTTCCAATAATATTAAGAACCTTTTCAACATTAAAGAAGCAAGTTACGATCGTTAATATCACCATAATTAAACTTCCGATTGCACTTGGAATTCCAAATTGCTGTTGGAACGTTGAACCAGCACCCGCAAACATAATCACTGCTACTCCAAATAAGAAGAAAGTAATGATAAAGTCTACTGCAATTCCTAAATATTTTCCACAAATACTATATACGACATTTTTATGTGAATCTGTTTGGAGACGGCCCCCAATTTGAATAATATTCATTCCTAAAAACGCAAATAGTAAGGTTGCCAAGATGGCTCCCAAAAAACCTAACCATCCAAAGCTAGTAAAGAACTGCAAAACTTCTTGTCCAGAAGCAAAACCGGCTCCGACAACTGTACCGATATATGCACCTGCCATTTGAATACTTTTTTTCATAAAGGCCCCCGTATAATTGAATTTTTTGAAAACTCATTTTAAAAGGAGAAGAAGAACCTCCTATCTCCTTCAACCCTTTTTAAAATCACTTAGGAAAAAGTTTTTTCAGTAATTGTATATTGTTTAATCGTATCTCTGTTTGGTTCATATCCAATTCCAGGTGTATCAGGAACCGTGATAAAACCATCCTTTACAACTACTTCTGGATCAATTATGTCCTTGTCCCAATAACGAGAAGATCCAGCTGTATCTCCAGGCAGTATGAAATTATCTAAAGTTGTGAGTGCGATATTATGTGCTCTGCCGATACCTGATTCAAGCATTCCCCCACACCAAACCGGAATATCATGCTGCTTACATAGGTCATGGATTCGTTTTGACTCTGTCAAACCTCCGACGCGGCCAATTTTAATATTAATAATTTTGCAGCTTCCTAATTCAATTGCTTTACGAGTATCTTCGTATGAATGAATACTTTCGTCTAAGCAAACAGGCGTATTAATTTGTTTCTGAAGTGTGGCATGATCGATAATATCATCAGATGCTAATGGTTGTTCAATCATCATGAGATCAAATTCATCCAAGGCACGCAGACGATCGATATCTTCTAAGCGGTATGCTGAGTTTGCATCAGCCATTAAAGGAACATTAGGGAAATGCTTTCTAACTTCCCTCATAACATCTACATCCCAGCCTGGCTTAATTTTCACTTTCATCCGCTTATAGCCTTCAGTTACATATTCATCAATTAATTTCAGAAGATCATCCACTGTGTTTTGAATACCAATACTGATGCCAACTTCAATTTTTGATTTTTCTCCGCCGAGTGCTTTCGCGAGTGAAATTCCTTGTTCTTGAGTATAAAGATCCCAAACCGCTCCCTCAAGGGTAGATTTTGCCATATTATTTTTCCGAATGTACGAAAAGATTTCAGAAACTTCATCAGGATGTTTAATCTCTTTATTTAATATTTGCGGGATAAGAAAATCCTCGAGCATATGCCAATTTGTTTGTAATGTTTCCTCATTATACCAAGGCGAATGAAAGGCAACAGACTCACCCCAGCCACTATTTCCATTTTCATCCTTTGCTTCAAGCAAAATAAAATCCCGGTCTTGCATTGTTCCAAAGCTTGTTGTGAATGGGGATTTCATTCTCATTTTTAAATGACGCAAAGTAATTTCTTTTAATTTCATCGGTATCCACCTTTTTGTCTAGCTCCGGCTCCTACCCCCGATGTACAGG